>JAHIFK010000059.1 GCA_018900975.1 Methanobacteriota archaeon | reverse complement strand
GGAATTGATAAAGAACAGTTGCTTTGTGATTTTCAACATCTGAAGGTTAATGGAGAGATATATGAACCTAAATCGGGTGAAATAAGATATGTATTTTGAGCACCATCAAACGTTAAATTGCCCCGATAGGGGCTTTCTTGAGTGAGATGATCGTCTGAAGCATTGAGAGATCCCATTCGTAAAGCTTATTCAGTTCATCTTCCTCGATCCTGTAATCCGCTGATATTCCGGTATATCCCTGCTCTGCATGAGTTATCTTATTTTCGAACTGCCGTGATAACTTGAGCAGATCCCCCATATCCTGGATAAGTGAAAGCTCCATGGCTCTTGTGAGTTCTTCCCTGCTATTTTCAAATTTCTTGTTCACTTCTTTCATCTTTCCTGCAAGCTGCTGCCGCAGGAGACTGTCTGCAGCCCGCAGGTCTTCACGCTTTCGATATCCTCGAAAGCCTGGGATGAGAAGTTCGATTTTCTTTAAAAGCCCTCTATCATCTTCAACCTTAGATCTTAGATCAACCATGTTTCCACCTTTATGAAGTGTTTTAATTCCTGACATGGTATTAAAACTTATCCGAATTCTTTGATTTCAGGGTTCATCATATAGAACCGTTCACTTCAAATAGTATGTAGTTGAGAATTAAGAAATAGTAGGGTTAAAACATCTTATACAGGCCTCGTACATCGTACGGGGTATACCGGTGACTCCTCTCGGCGCTCGCTATCGTGCATCTATCAGCACGTCTTGAACCGACACATCAATTGTGGCGACTAAGATGGAGGCACTGGCGTGGAATGATTTTAGAAAGTTTGAAGGGATTTTTGTACAACTTTGCTTTCTCTTAACAACATCCATTTCATTGTTGGATCTGCACTCCAGAATTTATCTTTTCCTGTTTTTCTTCGAAGATATACACACCCTGCAGCTTCTAAATCTCTTAAATATCCAGATATATTTGATCTTGGTAAATCTAGCAAATCTGACAGACTCTTATTTGTAATTTCCTCTCTTTTCACTATTTCTTTCAAAACGTCTAGTGCTCTTGGGGGAGTTATTCTAGAATAATATCTTTTCTCAAGAACTGAGTTAAGAGTCCTGGCAAGAACGTTTTCGTCAATTGTTACTGGTTTTTCTACTGTTAACTCTTGTACTGCAGTAGATAGGCTATTCAAAATATGTCTAATATTTCCTCCCCACAGGTCATACAACATTTTTAAACAATCTTTAGTAAAAGGAACAACATAATCCAACCCTTTAATTTGCATGCTTTCAAACCTTTTTTTATCATTTAAAAACGTATGGATAGTTACATGAAATAATGTAACTAAATGTAACTATGCTATACAAGAGTATTAAAAAAACAGATTATTTTCGTGCCCCTTCTTTTTTATATAAACTAACACAACAAATGACAATAGGAATCCTCATGCTCCGACGCCGTGATGCTCCCGATTTCAATCGGGGTCGTTGACTTTTTGTTAGATTCATTTCTCGGGATCGTTTCAATTTACTAACACCGAATTGAAACAGCCCCCGAACATCTCACCCAAGCGGTCTTGGTTGCTTATGCTCAGGCAGCACAGGCAGCTTCATGGTATTCACAAGCAGCGGCGAGTCAACCTCTTTCGCGCGCTCGCACAGCAGTTCTTTTCCTTTCTGCGTCATGGCGAACATGGGAACAGAGGTTCCCATCTGGATGACAGGTTTCACTTTATCCCGAACTGTTTTTGAGGCGCATCCCGTGACAATATCAAGCGCCCCGATTAACTCTTCGATCTCATCTGTCTTCAAACCGGTCAGGTGCGCACCCATCAGGATCAAATTGATGCCGCGTTCCTTTTCAATGGCTCGAAGCCTCAATGCATCCCGGGGGAAAACCACACTTACCGCGATATTCCTGTGACCCATCTCACAGGCTTTCACAAGACCGGATACCTGATCTATTCGCGCCTTTTCCTTATCGATCACAACGCCCCCGCGCGCCTCTATCCCTGCAATGATCTCAGGTATCGGGTCTGTCTCTATAAGCCCTGACATCAAGGCGCCCATACCCTGAACAAGCCCGGGGTCGCCTGAGATTACAGTGCCTGCGCCGTCACAAACAGTTACAGTGGTATCTAGAAGTCCGCGCCTCAATGCAGTCATCAATATCTCACTTACGCCAAACTTCACGAAAACACCATGGTCAAACCTTCTTTGCGGGGTGAACATGCCAAGTTCCCGTATCCGGTATTCCATGTTTTTTTTCGCCTCATGCGCTGTGAGTTTTGACACCCCGGCGGTCTTGCTGAACACAGGGCACCATTCTGCCATGGGTTCTCCCACTTCCACGACCTTACCATCCTTCACGACCACGCGTGTCTTTCCAAAAAGTTCCATTACATGCGGCGTTTTAATCCCCCGCGAATTTGTAGAGTTCAAGAAGTTCTGCGGCTTTTATTTTTGAGAGCCTGACACCCACGACTTCCACCAGTGCGTCCACATGCTCTTTTTTTACGCAATGAAGGCTTTCCATCCCTTCAAAGATAAGGGAAATAAGATACTCCAGTTCCTCATCCGAAAGTTTAACAAGACGCTCCCTGAAATCAGCGGATGAAGGGGGAAAATGCTGTGATACAGGGGGCAGCACTGACCTGAACTCGTGCCCTGAATGCAGGCATGCGGTATCTGCCAGCTCAGGGGCAAGTTTTTTCAGGATAAGTAAATCATCCGTTGTCAGTTTTCGTGCCATTAACAGCGTATTGTTCCTTCGTCTAATAATATTTTGTCCATTACCGGTTTGCAAATCTAAATCTATATATATCCAAAAGTATTACTGTAAGCATCAGAGGTGGATGAATGGAAACAAAAGATGTCGGTCTTGGAGTCTTAATGACACTATCTTCTTTAGTCCTTACGAGTAAATGGCTCTCCAGGCTTGGCGATTCTGACCCGGTGATCGTCTTATCAGCTATGATCCTTGCAGGTTCACTTGCTGCCATGATATTGATGCTTAATATGAGGGTATCTAAACTCGAAGAGCTCATCAATGCAAAAGAGCGTTCGATAAGGATAAACATCAAGGGCGTGGAAGAGAATATTGATAAAAAGATGGAAGCTATAGCCCAGACCACCAGCCACTCAATCGGTGAGTTCTCTAAGAGGATATATCGCTGAGTGCCTCTTTTATCATTTCAGTTAGCTGTCCCATCACAACTCTTGCTTCATCTGTATTTCGGATCTTCCTGATATCCACGCGTCCACTTGAGTATATCATTACGCTCCTTTCTTCAAGTTCAAAACGCGCCACACCGAGTTTAACAGAGCACTTGAGACCTTTTGCCCCGGCGCTGCGTAAGAGTTCACACAACTTCTCTATCAATACCCGCTTTTTGAAATGGCATTCTGCAATGTATCGTGTCGGGTCGTCAACGCAGGGGCGGGATAATCGGATGTCCATGAGGAATGTTATGGTCAAGGAGATATATGAACGAACGGGCTCATATTCTCTCCATAACAAAGTAAGGCACCCACTCTACTTACAGGGTGCCTTTAATCTAATGGGGTCAAGGGGTGAGCGATTTCCTAACCTTCAGGGTAGGGGATGCACGAACTCCTTGGAATAGGAATCAAGAATTCAAGCAGCAGTCAGTCACAAAATCCACAATAAACATCATGTTTTTCTAATAAGCAGTGAAAGGAAGACATGGCGGTTTTGAAGTCCGCCAGGAAACGTGATGAAATGAAGGAAATGAGACTCCCAATCCTGAAGGGTTGGGAGCCTCATTTGATTCAAACACTTTGTTTAATTCCTTTGGCTATCATTTCAGCTTGTTTTTGCATTTGAGCGTCTTTATATAAATCCATTTGCTCAGATACAGTTTTTCGTAGTTTATTGGGATTCATGATATATGGAAAATTATCACCACCAAAGGTAGCGGCTGTCTGCACTACTATAGTTCCATAATCAAAAATTCTTCCAATAAAACTTTGCCTGAAAGTTATATTTTGAATTTTATCCAAAGGGGCTTCATCGATATTCTTTGAGATTATACCGTGCTTTATTACTATTCTCTGGTTAGTGACAGCAAATTCGGTTGTAATATATTTAAGAACAACGATAATCAATGGGATAAACAAAAGAATCCAACTCCATAAAGCAGTAATGACTATAGATATCCAATGTAATTTAGTTTCAAACATAATTTTCTCATTAGGTTTTAAATTTTCAACAATATAGCTCATAAAAACACCTATTCATTTTTTTATCTTTAATCATATTTAAACATTATGTTTTTGTTCTGGAACTGATCGGGTGGTTACCAACGCCTAACCAAAACCATTGGCAACTTTTTTCATACTATTGTAAACAGTTACAATAGATTGAATCATTGTTCAAATAATTAAGTTTAAATGGCGAACCTATCAATTTGTAACCACCCTATGCATTATCGCTCAGTACTCTCCGCAACATCGCGAGTTTATTTCATCATCGCACCTGATATCTGAAGTGCTCTTCCCGCCACTTCCACAGCGTCCCTCCCCAGAAGCCTTATCATCGCCTCCTTCCCAACGCCCCCGGTATCAAAAATCACATCGGGAACCTTTCCTCCAGCCCTTTTAATAGCCGCACTCACGCCCCATTCCATTGTAGCCGCATCTTCGGGCTCATCTTCTCTTGAAAAAGAACCTATCTCCAATCCAATATTTTCACATGCAGAAAGCGTTTCCTTCGAATACCGGATGTTCATCGCAGCCTTCATCGAAGAGTCAAAGCGCATCGCCGTCAGAACTATCCTTGCAATGTGGCTGCTCGCGCCAAAAGCCACGCAGCCCACGGCATGAGGTGCGCCTTTGTGCCTGACGATTCTTCCCTGGACAGCAGCCACATCCTGCGGTGAAGAGGCGTTAGAGACAGCCATTGCGATATTGCAACCGACTTCCGGGATAAGTTCAGGCGCCATATTTTTTTCTATAATTTTAACAGCTTCCTCAACTTTTCGCAAAACCTGATACCTTTGCGCATCTGTAAGCAGTGGTCCTATCTGGTTCACGGGCGCGCTACCTGTGCCGATCGCCACACTTGCCAGTATCGCCTGCTCTATGAATCTCTTGG
>JAHIFK010000058.1 GCA_018900975.1 Methanobacteriota archaeon | reverse complement strand
GCATAGGGAAGCCAGATGTGAAGAGGCACGATTCCTGCTTTTGTCCCGAAACCGATGAGAGCAAATATGAACACGAGGTCTTTTAGAAGCGGCGGCAGCGATACACCACTCATGCTGTCGAAGTTGAAGCTCCCGCTCCCGCCTGCCAGGATAAGGAATGATAGAATTATGAACCCTGTGCCAATGTGTGTCATCACGATGTAGATAAACCCTGCTTTTCTTGTTTCCGGTATTTCATGCTCGTAGATGACCAGGAAATAGGATACGACAGACATCAGTTCCCATACTATCAGGAACATGACCGCATTGCTGGCCGTGACAACGAATATCATCGAGAGGATGAAAATGTTATAAAGAAAGCCAAGATATCCGATGTTCTTTTTACCGAAATATTCCCGCACGTAGCCTGTAGAGTATATCGAGACTGCAAAGGCTGCAATTGATATTACAAGGATGAAGAACGCAGAGAGCCTGTCAACAAAAAATCCGAACTTCAAAAAAGAGGAGTCTGAAAGGGATAACGAAAAGGTTTCGCCAAAGATCACAGATAATGAAAAAATTACGCCGAATACAGATGCTATTGTCGCACTCAGGAAGGAAATATAAGTAGAAAGCCTGTCATTTTTATTGAAAACGATGGAGAGTATAGCGCCTATCAGAAAAAAGAGTATAAGTCCAGAAAATAAATTCAGAATATTGGATCCCAGCTTTTATGTATTTTTATAATGAACAACCGAACATAACGTTACTTGTGTTTTTATATTTAAGGTTAACCGGCATGTAGTATTGATAATTCATGAAGGATCATCCCGTCTGGATGTAATTCTTCACAAAGGTTTAAAAAACAGTGGCTGCTGCTTTTGCATATCAGCAGCCACGGTTTGAAAGCTTTCTGGTTTTTTCAAATTTCTGAATATCCGTCATTATGCAAACATTAATAGTAGATCAGGAAAATATATGATCATTCAATTTTAAACGGATTTGAAGGATATATATGCACTGGCGTGAAAAGGAATTACTTAAGGTTTTGAATGATGGAAAGCTGACAACCACCGACATAGTGAGCAGGGTAAATATGAGTAAGGCAACTGCCCTGAAATATCTGGACGGTCTGGAAGAAAAAAACCTGGTTGATTGCGAAGAGATAGGCGCTGCAAAAATCTGGAATTAAAAAAACATAATTCTACAAAGAACTTGCCTATAATAATCCTGTCTGCCAAAACCAGTGTAGAGGATAAACTTAACGCAATGCGATTTGGAATTGATGATTATATTATAAAACCTTTTGATCCAAGGGAATTAGAGGCAAGAATAAATATGAGGTTGAAACCTGCTGCCAGTAAGGATTAAAATAGTTTTAGTTGTATTTTCGCATCTGTTTTTTCTGCTATCTTTGACCCGGTCACATTGCGCATAATGAGTATGGATTTAATTATCTCACCTGAATTGGTGTAGATCGGATCTATTGTGACCTGGAACCTGAGTCTGCGTTCTTTATCCATTAATTCAAAACATTCACGCATTCTATTTTGTTTTATTTTTTCAATCGGGTCATATTTGATAAAGTCAGAAGAACAATTCATAACTTTGTAACAACTCTTACCGATAATGTTATCGGTTTTTAGTCCTGTCATGCTTTCGAAAACTCCGTTCGTATTTAGTATATTACCTTTCATGTCAAGGATAAAAACGCAATCAGATATCGCATTGAAAATATTCTGCCAGTCATTCAGCGCCATCTTGAGGTCATTCTCAATCCGACCTTGATCTATAGTGTCATGAAAAACCAGAACATGTCCAATGGTATTTCCATAATTATCATTTTTTACCGTATTGTCATGAATTATGTGGTTAGATATATGTTCTTTACCACTCATGGAAGGCCTTATCAACAGGATGTTCGAGCCTTTTCTTATTCCCCCGATCTGATCATCTATTTCCTTGATACCAAGTGTATAATCATTCATCATGGAACAATCAAAGTTCTCCATAAAGCTCTTCCCCTGGTATGAGTGCAAATATCTGAAATTCTATACTGTTTTGGAGTGAACTGCTCCGGGCTAAAGCCACGGAGCGTCCCGCTGCATTGACCCTCTATTGAGAAGTCCTTGACGGGCGTTAATTCCCGTAGTTCCTACGGTACTTATTGAAGGTTTTATCTCTATTACATTTGCAGAAACCTGATCCCGTCCCATCAAAAGACCGCAGGAAGGACAGATATGAATCCTTACTGAAAGGTCTTTCGGGACAGAGAAGCCACAGATACAGGTCTGAGATGTTCCTGCTGGATTAACGAACTCCACGAATTTACCAGCGTATGCTGCTTTGTATTCCGTTAAGTTCATTAACTGATACCATCCTGCATCAGATATGGATTTAGCAAGATGATGATTCTGAACCATGT
>JAHIFK010000057.1 GCA_018900975.1 Methanobacteriota archaeon | reverse complement strand
GGTCCCATGAACCAGCGCGCGCTTTCCATGCAGCTTGGAATACCTGAATACATGATCGAGGCACACCTTGAGAAAATGCATAGAAAAAATATGATAAAACAGGATGGCAATAATTACAGCATAGATTGAAAGAAAAAAATCGGAGGAAAAAATATGTATAAAGACTGGAGAAAAACCGAAAAAGGATTCTTTAATGAATTCGAGAAAGAATTTGAACAGATGAACGAACTAATGAACCGCATGATGGACTCGTTTGGAAAAGAGCCGCAGGTTTACGGGTTCAGCATACAGGCAGGACCTGAAGGCTTACCGCATGTAGAGCGCTTCGGGAATGTTATGCCTGTCGGGAAAGACAAGGATGTAAGGGAACCCTTTACAAGTTCTATTATAAACGAAAAAGATAATGAACTCAACATAACGGCTGAGATGCCAGGAACTGGGAAAGAGGATATCGAGGTCAATGCGACAGAGAACGAAGTAGTAATAAAAGCCGAAAGCGGCGGAAGAAAATACTATAAGAAGTTAAATACACCAGCGCAAGTCGACCCAGACAGCGCGAAAGCGAAATACAATAATGGCGTGCTTGAAGTTACGCTCAAGCTCAAAGAACCGCCCCGTACAAATGGAAAGAAGATAGATATCGAATAAACGATTGGAATACATATATAAATAAGACATACAACATATAATGCTATTATGGAAAAGAAAGACAAAACAGTTAGTCTGAAGATCAGCGAAGCCAAATCTTACGATGCTGGCAGAGGCATCGCAAGGATAGATCCTGAGGTCGCACGGGAACTGGGCTTGCAGACCGGGGATGTCATAGGCATCGAAGGCACGAAAAGAACAGCTGCGCTGATATGGCCCGGATACCCTGAAGACAACAACACAGGAATAATACGCGTGGATGGGACAGTCAGGCGTAATGCCGGCGTCAGTATTGACGACAGGGTTCAGGTGCGCAGGATACAGACCGCGCCTGCTGAGAAAATACTCTTCGCACCAACACAGCCCCTGAAGATACAGGGGGGGGAGTCGTACCTTGCCCATAACCTGGATGGCCGCGTCATCTCAAGAGGGGATGCGGTAGAACTGAATATCATGGGACGCAGGGTAGACCTTATAGTAATTTCCATTAAGCCAGTGAGCGACTCAGTTATAATCACTGACGGCACCCAGATAGAAATAAGCGATAAGCCAGCAAAGGAGCTTCCCTACATACCCAGGGTCTCATATGAGGACATAGGCGGGCTCGGGGACGAGGTCAGGAAAGTCAGGGAGATGATAGAACTCCCGCTTAGGCATCCTGAGATATTCGAGCGGCTTGGCGTTGAGGCGCCAAAAGGTGTCTTGCTGCACGGGCCTCCAGGCACGGGAAAGACCCTGCTGGCAAAAGCCCTGGCTTCGGAAACCAATGCTAATTTCCATACTCTCAGCGGTCCAGAAATAATGAGTAAATTCTACGGTGAGTCTGAGGAGCGACTTCGCGAAATTTTCAAGGCTGCTGAAGAGAATGCACCCAGCATCATCCTGATCGATGAGATAGACAGCATCGCCCCCAAGCGTGAGGAAGTGACCGGTGAAGTGGAGCGGCGCGTTGTTGCTCAGCTTCTTGCAGTTATGGACGGCCTCAAGGCAAGGGGCAGGGTCGTTGTCATAGGAGCAACGAACAGACCAAATGCCATCGATCCGGCGCTTCGCCGCCCAGGCAGGTTTGACCGCGAGATAGAAATAGGCGTACCGAATCAGAAATCACGTCATGAGATATTGCAGATTCATACACGAGGCATGCCTATCAATCATTGGGAAAACGATATTGCATCAAAAATTCTTATAGAAGAGATTGAATCTTTTGAGAAAAAGGCTAGAACACGTATTTCAGAAGATATTTCCAAAATAGAATCTCTCAAATTGGAGAGAAATAATATTAAAAACGACTTGGAAAGACAAGGTCAAATAAAATATTTGAACTCCAAAACAGATGATTTAGATAACAATATAGAAGATATTAAAAAGAATATTAAGAACTTGGAGAAAGATGTTGTTTCTATTAATAAAATTAATGAGACAATAAAGGAAAATAGGGTAATAATTGATTCAATAGTAGCGGACATAAATGAAAGTAGAAATAACAAAAGCATTAGAGAATTTGAAGATATTAGAAATACACTTTCAGAAAGAATTTTTAAGGTAGAAGATAAAGCGATTAGGGGTATTGAGGAAACACTTTTGAATTCCGGTGTAATTTCTGAAGATTATTTTAAAAAGGTACATTCAGATTCAGTGATTTTGATGCAAAATCACTTTGCGTCTTTAACACACGGTTTTGTAGGTGCAGACCTAGCCGCACTTGCAAGAGAGGCAGCT
>JAHIFK010000056.1 GCA_018900975.1 Methanobacteriota archaeon | reverse complement strand
CTCCATTTGCCGCTTCAAACTCTTTTAGCGCCATATGAAGCCAATCGCGGGCTTTTTGCAGGTTCAACATTTCAAATCCTCTTAGACCAAGTTTGATATTCAATTTATATAAGGTTCACGTAGTCTTAAATGCGTGAATACCTCTGTCCTTATTAAACTTAACCTTATCTGCCTGTGGTGAGATTCATTCCGACCATGGCGCAGTATCGCGTGATATACCCATCCTCCTTTCGATAAGTATAATACAGCGGCTCAGTCCCTGCGATCTCCCTGTCCTGGAACGGTTCAGTCAAAAGGGTTACGCCCCTTTAGGACGTATAGGGGACGTGCGACGTCCCCTTCTTTTGATAAACCTTTCTTAAAGGTTTTTGATAAAACTTTCTTAAAGTTTTTCATACTGGAAAGCCAGTCCCTTGAAGGCAGGATGCCAGTGTTTTGGCGGAGTTATAGGTGGGGGTTATGATGGAGATAGAGGGATTCTTGTTATTTACACTACAATTTGTTTGTTCAATAATATTCTTATCCCTCCAGAAGCTTTGAATTGATTATATCTGCATTTTTCACGGTTCCTTTTTTACGCCTCCACCTTCCTTCTCACAATCTTCAGCCTTATCCCGCCCGGCTCAGTTTCGATAGGCAGCTTCAGGTTCGTGTTCAGGTGATAGAGGTCTGCAATCACTTTGGGCAGGCGTACCGATATGCTGTTGCCTGACTTGAATACTGTAGCTTCCACCCCATTCTTCAATGCCTTGAAGTATTTTACTATGTTGTCCACATCCTCCGGGTTACTGTGTTCGTTGCCGCATTCGCATCTCCAGCCGCATATCATAAACCCTTTCAGGTTAATATCGTTTACCTCATTCATCTCTTTTCCGCAGATATTGCATTTATGCATCATGTTTCACCTCGCATTATTTTTAATTTATCTTTTGTAGCTCTTATTTTTCCAACATGCCTTATCAGCCAATAATCCTCATAATCCTCGATTGCAACAATGTAGATGTTACTCCCCCTCTGACACCATTTTTCAATTATACCTTTTTTCCTTTTGCTTACTTCTGTACCATTTTCGAGTAATTCTATTATCTGATGTATTTCAAGCCCAAGTTCTACCATCTCATTATCCGCATTTCTATTGTGGTCAGGTATTAATGGTTTATTTTTCCATGTTATCAAATTTATCAACTTTTAATGTTAATACAATAATCGCATAATGTATATACTTTATTATATGTCGTATTTACTCCAAATCTGCGTTCTTCGTGGTTTAAGGTGTAGATTGCTAACCGCAAAGAGCGCAAAGAACGCAAAGCAGAGATTGATATTGCGAAATGCATCGGATGGCGCGAAGATTGGGTTGCATGGGGGGAGCGCGCGAGTGCCAGGGGTTTTATATTTATTATGTAATAATATCGATTTATTCATTATCTCTGTCAAGCTGCAATAATATTACTTGCCTTTATCCTGACATCTCAACCATGATTTCTCCTGCAAGCTTCACCGCTTTATCAGCGTCATCAGCCCCCATAACAAGCTCTGTATCATAATCCGCAATATTTCTTTGCCGCCTCAGGTAATGCAGTTTATTCGCAATTACAGGGTTCTTTCTGTACAGCATGCTCAAGACCATTCTGTGCACTTCAGGCGTCTTTTCGTCTATAGCCATAGCATTTCTTGCGGTTAAAAAAGAAGCATAGTAGGCTCTGCCCACTGCTGTTCTTATCTTCGCTTCATTATTTTTTCCAAGCTCTCTGGCTAAATCCAAAAAATCTGAGGGATTAAACATTTTCCAGCACCAGCAATACTTTTGTTGCATCCGAGGGATCCACTCTCTCATAGGCATACCGTATTACCTCATTCTGGAGCATATCAGAATACTTGCCATCGATCATGATCTTCACAAATGCATAGCTCCAGTTCTCATCTTCAGCATCCCTCTCCATGCTCACACTTATAGAGAAGGGTATGCCAAGTTCGGTTAATTTTTGAAGACCTCTGGAAACGATCGCTCTCACAAGCTGCCCCACCCCATCCACATCGGTAATCTGAGAAAGCGGCGTATTTTTGAACCTTGAACCTTCTAAGGATACTATCATCTCTCTCTCATGAATGAACACCGCTGGATTCTTTCCAACTACAATTACCATCTTTATAGTTCCTCCACTCTCTTCTTCATGATTCTGATTTCTCCATTCTTATTGCAAACTGCTATCACCATGCCCCTCTTCTCATCATAAACAAGCCCACATTCATTGGGCTTGATCTTTTTCAGTTCATCTGCTCTGATTTCAATCTCATTATCCATAGATCTCTATACCTCTTTACCTCTTAAATCAGCGTTTCTCATGTTAAATATAAATTGTTTCTTAAATGCTTTAGTACTTCTATTCCTTATCAAACTTAACCTTTATCTGCCTATGGTAATATTCATCCCCAGCATGGCGCAATATCTTGTTATATACCCATCCTCCTTCCGATACGTGTAATGCAGCGGCTCAGTCCCTGCAATCTCCCTGTCCTGGAATGGTTCGGTCATAAAGGGTTACGCCCCTTTAGGACGTATAGGGGTTCTTTCCATTGGTCATCGGTTAAGGGGTTTGACTTGCTCTACCAATATCGTTTTATAAATAATTTCTAATTTTTTATAAATATTGATTTAATTTTAGTCTATTGAGTATCAACCAAGG
>JAHIFK010000006.1 GCA_018900975.1 Methanobacteriota archaeon | reverse complement strand
GAAACATACAATGCCTGGAAACTTAATTTTGAACTTGTCTGGGAGGATGACTCTCCTGATGCGATCCAGTGGGTCAGGGAAGAGTTCGAAGCTCTATGGTATCATCCAGATGCATGCGATCTTGCTGATTTCATTATCGAGAACGTTCACAGGTTAGCCAACCGCACTGTTCTACCCACTATTGAGGAATGGAAACGCGATCCTGACCCTGCGGCTTCAATTGTTGAGCTGCCAGTATATCGAAGCGAACTTGGATTATGGGAACATCAGAAATATTTTATCAAACTTGCCTTTGATGCCCACCAAAGTTCTCATGGAGCGCGATATGTCCTCGCTGACATGGTCGGATTGGGAAAAACGCTCCAGCTTGCTATGGCAGCCCAACTCATGGCACTAATTGGAGACAAACCCATTCTCATTCTTACCCCTAAGACTCTGATCTGGCAATGGCAGGACGAAATGAAAGATCGACTCGACATTCCCTCTGCTGTATGGAATGGAAAGCAATGGATTGATGAACAGGGTATTGAATATCCTGTCAGCGTTGAAAACATAAAGAAATGCCCTCGGAGAATTGGATTAATTTCCTATGGGCTCATTACGAGAAAATCTGAAGTTGTGAACTACATAAAGGAGCTCAGATACGAATGCATAATTGTAGATGAAGCCCATCATGCTCGCCGGAAAAATCTTGGACATAATCGAGAAAACGAACGCCATGATCCAAATAACCTTCTCGAATTCCTCCATGAGATGGGAGGAAAGACCAAAAGTATGTTGCTCGCAACTGCAACACCTGTCCAGATATACCCTATTGAAGCGTGGGATTTGTTAAATATCCTGGCATCTGGAAATAACGAATCGGTACTTGGGAATATAATGAGCCACTGGCGTCATGCAGAGGAATCACTCAACCAGGTTATGGGGAAAGAAGACTTCCCTATTGATGATCGTGAACAATGGGCATGGATACGAAACCCGCTTCCTCCTTCAACAGAGAGCCTTGATTTTGAAATAATTCGTCGTTCACTTAATATTGGAAATGATGTTTCCTGCGTCCCTGGTTCAGATTGGGAAAATCTGAGAGAACCGGACAAAGCCAGAATACGGAACCTTTCTCATAACTTTATTAAAAACCATAACCCGTTTATCAGACACATCGTTCGAAGGACAAGGGATTTTCTTGAAACTGAAATAAATCCAGAAACGAAAGAACCTTATCTCAAACCAATTAAAGTAATGCTATTTGGAGAAGGAGACCACGATGCTCTTTCACTGACTCCTTATCTAAAAGAAGCTTATAATTTAGCTGAAGAGTTTTGCCTTATGTTTTCAAAAAGGGCAAGAGGAGGTGGATTCCTCAAGACTCTCCTTCTCAGACGTGTTGGAAGTACACTTTATGCAGGAAAACGAACTTCTGAAACAATGCTGGGGATCAGACCTGAAAACCTTGATGAGGAAGAGGAGGAGGAAGATGATGTGCAGGTGAGTGGTATATTCAAGGATATGCCAGATGATGAGAGAAAACTGCTCAAGATGTTTTTGGATATCATATCCGAACACCAGGATGAGGATCCCAAATATCAAAAAATAAGGGAACTTCTGCAAAATGGATGGCTTGAAAGGGGCTGCATTATTTTCTCACAGTATTATCATTCAATTGAGTGGCTCAGGGAGAAGTTATCAAAGGATTTTTCAAACGAGATAATTGGTATCTATGCAGGTGGGCAGAACTCAGGTGTAATTGAAAACAGTATTTTTACCCGGACATCCAGAGAAGTAGTCAAATCAAGGATTAGGCGCGGTGAGATCAGGCTACTTCTTGGAACCGATGCAGCAAGTGAAGGATTGAACCTTCAGGCTCTGGGTTCATTGATCAACCTTGACTTGCCCTGGAATCCCACCAGGCTGGAACAGCGAAAAGGGAGAATACAGAGAATTGGTCAAATATATGATGAAATCTGGATTTTCAATATGCGGTATAAAGATTCAGTTGAAGACAGGGTTCATGAATTACTCTCAAGCCGCCTTAAAGAAATAAATTCCATGTTTGGGCAAATTCCTGACTGTTTGGAAGATGTATGGATTAAAGTAGCGCTTGATCAGATTGATGACGCCAAAAAAACGATTGATGAAGTACCAAGAAGACATCCTTTTGAACTTCGATATGATAAAATCGAACCTATCAATTGGGAGCAGTGTTCCAAGGTGCTGGATTCTGAAGAGAGACGCCGGTATCTTATGAAGGGATGGTAAAAAGCGAAAGAAAATGAGAAAAAATTGGCAGTGTCATAATTTAGAATACTTATAGTTCTCCGCACAACAATCGATAAAATTATAACAATAGATGAACGTAAATACAATGCAGTAAATCTGCGTTTATCAATGCCGAAACCCTGCGGGTTCTCGACTCCGCGCACACGTATGCCCGCAGGCATACGTCAAGGGTTGCGCCCCTTGAGGACGCCCGTCCACGTATGCCAGTGCGCTGGCATACGTGTGCACGCAATCGACTGGCGTGACAGTCGACGTGGACACGTCCTCCAGAGACGTGACTCTGGGCGCCATCATCTGCGGTTTAAATAAATCTCAAAAGACATGGCAACCTGATTTCATTTAAAGTCAGAATCCTTTGGGTTCTTTTTTTCCTTTTTTATTAATCATGTGTCGGCATTGAAAAACGTTAATCTGCGGATGGATTTGAGGTGAGGACAGGTGTTGGTTTATAGGGAGTCTGAAAAAACGGAACCGCAGATAAACGCGGATGAACGCGGATTTGTTGCTGCGCATCTGCGTTTATCTGCGTTCATCTGCGGTTAATATATACTAACATTACTTATGTCGTCATGTATAGAAAGAGGCATCACACACAAAGCGTAGCGGGGTGCGCGAGTATTCACTGCAAACAATAGGGGTTTTGTGCATAGCGTTTTATTTCAACTATTTTATTTCCAGCAAGTTTGAGCACTTTTTCGACTATTTCTTCGCATGATTGAACAGCCAATTTCTGTTTGCCCATCATCAGTTTCTCG
>JAHIFK010000055.1 GCA_018900975.1 Methanobacteriota archaeon | reverse complement strand
ATCTGACAAAGTCAAGTTAATCAAAATCTATTTATATTCAGATGTTATCGTCAAGAGTGATGGTAATCATGAAAATATCAGTAACCTTGTTAATTATTTCAATGATCCTTATTTCAGGATGCGTATCGACAATTGATCCAGTAAATCCGGAAGATGTGATAGCGAGCATCAATCCTATAACGATAAAAGAGTTCCAGGAACAGGAAATATCAGTGGATGTGTTCAATAATGCCACTGAAGCAATTGATGATGTCAGAGTAGCTTCATTTGATACTTTTACCGTGATTTCAAAAGGGAATGTGAATATTCCCGCAAAGACAAAAGATGGCGCTTCCTCGGTTACTCTTACGGCAAGAATTCAAGCGCCGGGTTTCAAGGCTGCCGCAAATACAACGACATTAACTCTGTCCTACGCCTCAGGAAAAGATGAAAAAGGCGCTCCGGTAATAAGAACAAAAACAGTTTCGGTGCAGACAACGGTTCTTCCAAATGCAAGTCTCCAATTTGTCGGTTTCGTAGAATCCTATGAGAAAAGAGGAGAATGGACCGGATTGAATACCTGGACGCTGGAAAAAGGAAAGAACGCCACGATAACATTCTCTGTTAAAAATGATGGCAAAACAACCATCGATAAAAACTCCCTGAAGGTAGTTGTAGAGATAGATAATAAAGAAATCGGAGGTAGTGATACTTTCATAATAGGTGAGGCAATGGCTATGGGCGGCACATCCTATACAGAAGCAGTAGTATTAAATATCAAGAAAGATGCGCCCAATGGCGAAACACCTGTATATGTGAAGTTGTTCATGGGTGAAAACCTCATAGATTCAAAAACCCTTACGCTCAAGGTAAAACTCACTTAGAACGAGAAATCATAATGAGGATCTGGTTTCTTTTTTTAATTTTAATTCTAAGCGGCATAATTCTTAGCGGTTGCATTCGAGAATATGATGAAGTAGTAATAACATCCGTTGATGTGATGTCTTCACCGCAGGATGGCGGGACAAAACTTACGGTAACGCCTTATATCCAGAATAATCTGAATACAAATACAGGAGCTCTCACTATCAGGGTAAAAATAAAGGAACCTTCAACTAATCTCATCGTTGCAGAAAAGGATTCTGATATAGGATACATCAAGAGCAAATCATCTGCATACAACAGCATTTCCATGATGGTCGCAGATCCCGGCGAATATATGGTCGAGGTCCAGGTTTTCGAAGGTGGGAAACTATTAGCTCAAAATTATGCGCCTGTAACAGTGAAACAGAAACCCGGACCCGGGCAGCCATCCGACATCAAACTTATGGATATGAATCTTGTTGTTACAAAAATCTACAGCGATGGATCGGGCGCTCTCGTGGATGTTTCTCCCGGAATATACAATCAGGGCGGCGATTCTGGAGCTCTGACAATAGAAGTCACAGCCCGTGTAGATCAGTACACCCAATATACAAAGAGCGATGAAATCGGAATAGTCAAAGGTTCAGAGAGTAGAAGAAGTAAGGTGACTTTTGATATCCCGAGAAACCGGGAATATAGCTTTATGGTGAGCGTAATTGAGGGGGGAAAAACCGTAATAAGCTCGAAAGTGAATGAGAAAATAAAATTAAATGAACTGAAATATAACATGCCAGTGACATATGTTCTTGTAGAAGAGGGAAAACCTGTAGCAGCAACAACCAAGACAGAGCCTGGCTTTGAAGCGGCGATAGCGCTGGCAGGTATATTGATGATATACACCATTGGCAGAAAAAGAAAAAGCAGGTGATCCAGATGGACGATGAAAACAAAAGCATGGAAGAGAAACCATCTCATGAAGATAAGTCTTTTAGAAAAATCATTAATGTGGTAGTTGTGATAATGCTTGTAGGACTTATCTTTATCGCATTGTTCACTTTCTTTTTCAGTATGCAGGAAGCAATATCTGTTCTGTTCCATCCCCAGTATGCGCCTCTCATTAAAGCGATCTTCAGCCTTGTCATTATTGGCTTCGGGGTGTACCTGATCAAGATGTTTTTGTCAAAATGACTTGTGTGCAGATGCTAACGATATTCTGCTAAAACAGATGCATGATCCGAATGGAATGGCTCTAAATCCATTATCCCCATAACCTTGAAAAGCTCCCCAAGCTTTTTTATCTCGTTATGGCTCACTTTATCCGCATCTTTTGCAGAATCAATGCTCCTTGATTTAATAATTAAAACAAGGTAACCCCCTCTCTTGAGAAACGTCTCAGCATTCCTGACGGCTATCTCTGCCTGCTCGCGCTGCGCCACATCCTGGTAGATTAGGTCAACTTCAGTGACCATGTTCGTATATGATCCGGGATCCCTGGCATCCGCAAGTATCGGTATGAGGTTCATCCTGGGCGTACTGGCGCGTATCAGGTCTTTCATTGCGCGTGGCGAGAACTCAACGGCAAAAACTGTCCCCTCAGAAACGATATCTGAGACATGGCTTACCGTTGTCCCGTTGGCAGCGCCGAGATACAGTACTGAAGAATCCTTTTTCAGAGGTATGGATGCGCCTTTTAAAAGAATGGCGGCAAGCTTGCTGTGATAAGGGTTCCAGATGCGGTATTCATCGCTCCCGATCTTTATGGTCTTTCCGCCCTGTATTCCGGGAACAAGAGCTTTTGTTGCTAATCTTTTTGAACCATCCGGGGCAATATAAGAAAAAACGTTGTTCAATCCGGTTTCTATTAATTCAATCTCTTCCATTTTTCAAAGTTAGGAATTTATTAACCGCAGATGAACGCAGATAAACGCAGATACGTTGCCATGATGAAGCGCGAATCCGTTTCGTCCGTGAAATCCGGTTCTATTGCTT
>JAHIFK010000054.1 GCA_018900975.1 Methanobacteriota archaeon | reverse complement strand
GTCGGATTCTGAAAGACCTGGGATTCTCATGGACTTTATTAGATTGGTTGATGATGATTTTGAGGATGTTTTGGATAGGGATGTTGATAATTGGCTTTCAAATTTTCATCCAGATGCTATAATGACGCCATAGTTATGATTATTGTTATTATCATACAGATTTATATATGATAACAGGCTTACATAATATTATGTTGAAAAATAATATAATTAACAGGTTAGTGATAGTTTTACCTGCATTTATTGCAGCTTCAACGATCATTGATTACTCGCTTACCATGTGGCTATCAGGCACAACCGAAAACCTGATCCGGCATGAATTAAGCCCATTGCTTATATTAGCTGTAAAAAATAATTTAACGATCCCATACATCCTTTCAACCGCCATATTTTACTTTTCCTGCTCATATTTCGCACTGAAGGCGCTATCTTCGGATGAAAAGCTCTTCTACTCCTCATCTGCCATTATTTTCCTGATCTCGCTGGTGCATACCCTTGGTGGCTTGTCCTGGCATTTCAAAAGCGAAGCTTACTCCAATACCCTCCTTGCACTTTCAGCAATAACAATTATAATGGCAATATTCTTATCAGGCTGGTCTATCCTGCATAGAAGGAATCCGGGATGATGCGTCTGGATGCCAGGTCATACACTGCAAGAAAAGTTATGTAATGCGGCTGCGCTGCAAGAATGCATGTGCAGCTTGAATGTGGAATAAAAAAAAAGGAGGGGGAACTCGAAGTTCCCGCAAAGTTTTTATCTTTTATATACTGTGTCTTTGTCGATCAGGTTGCGGTTACTATCCGGTTTACTCCTCGTCCATAACTTTTACTTTCACGGTCATGGTACTGGTGATACCATCAGGGGTTGTCGCTGTTATTGGCACGTCAAAGACTACGTACTCGTCATCGCCTTCAAGCCATGTTGTCATGGGATCTGGACATTTTGGCATGCGTAATGAGTCGAACATCAGATACAGGTATTTTGTTACTGATTGTCCTGCGTTCACATCACCCACATTATACTGGTTGCTGTCAAAATACTCCTTTATATTATCGGCGCCAGAGAAGTAGTTGGTGTACCATCCTTCAATGCCTCCTGTGGCATTCTTTATGTATGCATACCTCTTTACACCATCAGCTTTGTAGATGGGGAGCACTCTGAAAAATGTATGAGCACCAGATGGCCAGCCTGACTGGATAAGTGCAGTTCCACGCTCTTTGTCTACCTTTTCGAAGTTGCCGCCCATGTTTTCTCCTGTGAAGTTCCGCCAAGGTGTATCACTAACGTTTAAGAAGTAATCTTTGCCATTGAAGTAGAACGTATTGCCTGTTGTATTTTCTTCGATTTTCGAAGCGGTAAGTGTACTCCTATTCATGATGCCTTTGAATGGGGTTTCATCGTTCTTTAGAAGCTGGTAATTGTTGTCACGATCTATATGCAGCCAGAACTCTGTATGGAAGAGAGTTTCTGTGGTTTTTGGATATGTTTCAGCCACAACTGGTTTTCCAGCTTTGATAATTACATTATGTAGACTCAAAGCAGGTGTAAGTGTTACTGGAATCTCAATAATAAACCGTTCATCATATATCTGAGGGTTTTTTGTAGTGTTGACCCATCCGTTCCCACCAGAAGTACTTCTTAGCCAGGACGTCGGGGTGTACTTCCTGTATATGCTAATATAACCATTGCCCTGTGGATATAAAGTGTTACCTGTGGTTTCGTTTTTTGGAGCTGACTCTTTGTCATCCACTTCTGCGAAAGTTATAGTATACATCGATTCTCCAGGAAATGGACTTAGGGTTATGGCATCATTACCCAGTGATTTTTTTGCCATTAAATCGATCGAAGCTACGCTTGTGTTCCCCACCTGTCCCTGCACATTTGCCTGGAATGGGTTGAACCATAAATATAATCCAAGTCCGGCAGCTACTGCAACGGCTAATACCAGGATCGTGGCAACAACAGGGCTTATAGCCTCAGTATCTTCCCAGAACGGTATTATTTTTTTGAGTGTTTTTTTCTTGTTCATGTCACTTTTCCTCCATAAATCTTACGATTTATAACCGTAGTATGAATTAATGATACTTAAATTTTGCTATAGG
>JAHIFK010000053.1 GCA_018900975.1 Methanobacteriota archaeon | reverse complement strand
GGACTTTAACAGGAAGTTTTCGAGTTGGGAGAGCGTGATTTTTTCGGTGGTCAGTGTTTATTCCCCTTCTGAGATATGTTATCATAATTATGAAAACAAGTATATACCGTTTGTATTGAATTAAAAAGCTTTTGATATTTTCTGCGTAGCTAAATTCTCTTGCAGTCCTTTAATTCCTGTTCGATCATCCTGGAATGGGTCATCTGGATTATTTTCTCGAGATTCACTACATCTTCAGTATTATACTTGATGAGTGTCTCAAGGGCCTCACTGTTCCCGCGTTCATACCTGTTCCATAACCTTACGGCATCTAATCCTGATATCCCTGTAGTTTCATCACTTCTTTTCAATCCGAGCGATACTTCAATTTTCTTAAGACCCCCGCTGTATCCTATCTTTTTCAGGGGATACATCAGGTCAATATGAATATGGTTGAAGGTTCCATTGAACTCATGCTCAATAAATGGAAGGTCAAAACGCGCCCCGTTGAAGGTGATCAGCTGTTTATACTTTCCAAGTTCAAAAGGCGCTTCCTCAAGATTTATACCCCTGATATAGGTTTTTGTCTCTTTCCCATTGTAAATGCCTATCATTGTTATCTTATTGTTTTGAAGGGATAATCCTGTTGTCTCGATATCGACATAAGCGGTTTTTTCATAGAAATGCCGGTACGCTCTCCACTGGAGGTTTGCCGGGATTCTCTTTGCGAAAAAAATGTGGTTCCCGGAAGAGAGCTGCTCTATTGATTCCTCAACACCTGAATGCAAAAGCCTTCTTTTAGCTCTGGGCAATTTTATCATGTTATGGTTTTTCAGGTACTCTTCCCAGCTTCGAATTCCGCAACTCCATATCTTTCGCTCAGTAGATGCGCCAATATTCGGAATGTGGATATAGGTGTTCTTTAGCATATCAATCAAAGGAAGTGATCCTGTATTCCATATTTGCAAGGTCGACGACGGTGGCTTTTGCAGGCATGGGCTGGAGATTCATCCTTTTCTGGAACTCGGTCTGGCTCTGCCATGTGCCGCTGTTTATCATGAGCACACCCTTGTACCTTGAGACGCCCACTGTGTGGACATGACCGCAGTGCAATATGTCTGGCACAGAGTCTATCACGAAATGGTCTTTTTTCTCTGGCGCGATAGAAACCCTGCCGCCGTATATGGGTGAAAGGTGTCTGAACCTTAGCATCGAAGCCATGGGTTTTGTCGGGTCGCCGTAGGAAAAACCATGAGTACCTGCAATAATATCATCCATTGACCTGCCATGATAAATAAGTACTCTTGCCCCCCCTATGTCCACCATGGCCGGATTCCCTACGAACGTAATATCATCCCTGAAAAGGCGGGTTATTCTCTCTGGAAAGCGCGGCTGGGGCTCTGCCTGCCTGACAGCGTCATGGTTTCCTGGTGAGATTATTATTTTGATATGTCTGGGAACAGCATTCAGGTATTCGGCTGCCTTTTCATACTGTTCATAAATGTCCATTATCGCTAGCTCCCTATCCTGGCCCGGAAATATGCCAATGCCATCGACCACGTCGCCAGCAATGATGAGATAATCAATATCGTCCCCCAGCCAATCCACGAACCTGAGCCATGCGTCCTCAAGGAACGTATTGCTGCCAACATGGATATCCGAAATAAATACTGCTTTTCCCCTGCCTTTCTCCCTTGCAAGGGAAACATTCTGGTTGTTGGGGATATCAGGACGGATAATACTATTCGCAAACATTAGAGAGCTATCGCCTGAAATAGTACCTGTCACTCCGATCACTTCATCCATGAGAAGGCTGTTTGCCAGTTCGAACAATTCCGTATCTTTTTCTTTATGGACAAGAACAGGAATAGTACCAGTGCTGTCTTCGACCTCGATAAGTTTGTGTCCGTTGGTTGTAGTCCGAACGTTCAGCACCATACCTATTACGGAAAGGGGCTCCCTTGTATCCATGTTCCTTTTCCTTAGGCTCTCAATCGGTCTTGCGCTTATTCTTTTGCGCAGCATGTCCCCGAGCAGTGTGTAGCGGTCTTTGAAATAACCCACGAAATCAGTGTATTCCCCAATGCAGGTAGACTGGTTCGAAATGTCCTTGATGACTGTGACCAGGGGTGAAACTAATTTGTTTTTCCTTTCAGAGGAAATCGCGGGCGCCATGACCTTTGGCACGGTCATCGTGATCCCGTTCTTCCCTGGTACGATGGCTGGCGCGCCCCTTATATGCTCAGCCCCGACCACCATCACAGAACTGTCGATGGAGCAAAGTAACTTCTTTATAAGTTCCGGCGAACCGCTGGTCTTTAGCATATCCAGCGCAGCAGGGTCTACCTGGAACCCGGATTCTGCAAATATCTGTATGATCTCGCCAGTCTCCATGTAAGGAACATATATTTGTTAAAAGGGATAAGATTTTTCCTCGGCAAACCTATATACATTCCTGACAATATAAATCCCCTGATGGCATTGCTTGAAAAAATGAAAAAACTCTACCGCAGCGACAGCTTCTGGGCAGGACTCTTGCGGGATGTTCTCTTTGTGATAGCTGTTGTGGTTGTTTTTTCCTCAGTTTCCCACATAGTGTTCGGGCTCTGGACACCCATGGTCGCGGTTGAGAGCGGGAGCATGATCCCGCATATTCAGATAGGGGATATAATTTTTATG
>JAHIFK010000052.1 GCA_018900975.1 Methanobacteriota archaeon | reverse complement strand
GCTGAAAATTATCAGTATATTGCTTCTTTACTGGCTACTGCCAGATTGCAAGGGAAGAATGGTTTTGAAGAACTTGAAAAGGTATTGAGACAGGAATTGTGTCTGAGCTAAACAAATACGATTTTTTAATTCACTATAACAATCAACCATAATAATCACCGCTTCTTAAGATGATCTATCATCGGCTGTGTAACCAGTGGTACCAGATCGTTGATCATATGCGGCATCAGGTTATCCATCACCTTTGGCATCAATTCAGGCATCTGCTCTGCCATGTAGTCGGGCATGGGGATCCTCTGTTTCACCCTTTCAAGCATCACTGGCATGACCTTTGGCATCATCATGGGAAGCAGGATGGGGAACAGCACCGGAAATATGGGCTTCATAAGTGTCAGCGCCCCGGGCACTTTGCCCATCTTGCGCATCATCTTTCCCATGCCGAATGGCATGGCTTCGATAAGCTCCGGGAACATGGTGCCCATCAGGCCTGCAAAGCCTTGCGGGGTCATAAGCGCGACAAAAGCCTCAAATACAGCCCATTGCGCCTGAACTTCAGGGTTCGGGTCAGGGAATTCATAGCCAAGCGAGGATGCTGCGAACCTTGCCAGGTCCACGACTTCAACGGGCACGTTCTTCTTATCCCTGCTCACCCTGAGCTGGAACTGGCAGCAGGGGCACAGTGCAAGCACCTTTTCCGCACCTGCTTCCACAGCCTCGTCAAGACGTATCTTCCCTATTTTGGCAGCAACATCCGGCTCCTTTATCAGCGTGAGCACAGAGCCGCAGCAGTGCGCCTTTTCGTGATTGGAACTCATCTCCACGAATTTCACGTTCGGGATTGCTTTTATCACATCCCTTGGAGGTTCATATACCCCGGACGCCCTACCTAGATGACATGAATCGTGCCAGGTAACTGTGACCGGCTTTCCAGCTTTTGCTGGGAAACTGAATTCACCTGATTTCAGTTTTTCAGAAACGATTTCACTGTAATGCTTTGCCGTAATACCATACTCGATGCCAAGTTTCTTCGCCCATCCGGGGTAGACCTGCCGCCACATCATGTCGCATGCGGGGCAAGAACTTATCACAGTATCGGCACCAGCGGCTTTTACAGCGGCGATGTTCTTTTTCATAGTCTGGGCGAACAGGTCCCATTTGCCTGCCACAAGCACTGGAGTGGCGCAGCAGTTCTCTTTCTCGCCAAGATATGTGAAGTCAACTCCTGCTTTATCAAGAAGACGCACACTTGCCATTCCGATATCCTTTTCGACATAGCTTGCAGTGCAGCCCGCAAAATAGACGTTCTTTGACCTGTGGCGCGGACCGTGTTTTTCAAGAAGGTCTTCAGGGAACCATGCGGCGCGGTCTTTCCTGTAGCCAGCCCAGATATCTCCCTCTGCGCGCAGCGCTTCTGCCATCATCACAAAGGGTGGGAAGGTCATCCGTTTCTCTTCGTTGATAAGTTTGCCTCTCAGTTTCATCCATGAGGGTTCGATAGGCAGCGCTGCAGAACAGCGGCGATCGCACATCTCGCATGTGGTACACACAAGGAACGTGTCCACCACCTTCTGGTCCCATTCTGCGCGCCCTTCCATGTACTCGCGCAGCCAGTACCATTTCCCGCGCGGTGTCAGCGGGATCTTTTTCATGCGCGCCCAGTTTACGAGTTCTATTAGCTCATCTTCGGTCTCAGGCTGGACAACTGCATCAGGTGTGGTATTCCCTATGAGCGGTTTTACAAGATTTGGAATGGCAGCGATATCATGCCCGTATAATTTTCGTTCAATTGGATCGAATGTAAGGTGGTTTTGGAATTTTTCCCTGAGGTAGTTCTGTTTTTCAAGATTAAGTGACATATTATATTCATCCTATGGTTTTGTCAATATTATACATAACCTCGATTGGATATAAAGTTTGTGCATGTTTTTTCAAAAACCATACAAAACATTTATCTCCTTGAAAACGGTGAGACAAAATACACACAGCCTTAGTCTAATTGAGCTGATGGAAGCTACGGGCTTAAGATACGGCTGCTGACAAATGAGATACTGTTCTTTGAAACCAGCTCATGCCCCTCTGAGATAAGCTTGAAGCCGGACTCATGCGCTCGCAGGTGGACAGCGAGAGATTGATTCGGGTGGTTGTGAGGAGGATGCTGGCGGGTGCAGGAAGTGCAGAGTCTGGCGAAAAATAATAGAAATTATTAAGACATGTAATACATATCCAGACTCAAATGGTCGATTGGAAACAAATAGAGATTATAACCGATCTTGATGCTGAAGCCCATATAAGGAAGCATGGGGTAAGCATATCTGAGGTTTTCAATGTC
>JAHIFK010000051.1 GCA_018900975.1 Methanobacteriota archaeon | reverse complement strand
GAACAGGATAAAACCATCGCTGCCATTGAGAAACGTATCAAAGACAGCAAGGCATCACTGAAAACCAAAACTGACGAACTGGAGCACAAGCTCAAACTCAAGCGCCTGGGCGGCGACGAGTTCAAAGCTGAGAGCCAGGAATTAATTCGGCAGGTAGACACCCAACTGGTAAATCTCGACAACGCTAACAAAGACGATAAGAAAAAGATCACGGCTCTTAACAAGGACAAAGCCACACTTAAAGAACGCCTTGCCAGGACAGACGGCATCCTCACAGTAATCGGTGGCCAGCTCACTGAGGTACAAGCCAGGACGCTCATACTGAAAAAGCTATATGACCTCGCAAACACGGAACTGAACCGCTATCTCAATGCCGAGAAGCGCGGGCTGATCCATGTGGTTGAAAATCTCTGGGACAAATACGCTGTTCCCAGCCGGGAACTGGAAAGCGAACGAAGCGAGACTCTGAAGACGCTTGATGGATTTTTGAAAGGGCTGGGGTATCTGGGACAGGAAATATGAAACCTATTCGCATCTTTATCAGCAGCGTGCAAAAAGAGTTTGCAGAGGAACGCGCCGCTCTGCGTGATTATTTGCGGGGTGATCCACTTTTTCGGCGGTTCTATGATGTTTTTCTGTTTGAGGATGTACCTGCTCAGGATAGAAGGGCAGATGATCTCTATCTGGATGAAGTTGAACAGTGTGATATCTATATCGGGCTTTTTGGATGTGATTATGGATATGAAGATGCAAAAGGCGTGTCTTCAACACAGCGTGAATTTGATATGGCAGGTGAATTATCCAGGCCCCGTTTTATCTTTGTTAAGAAAAGTACCTCAGAGTGTCACCCCAAGATGGCAGCTTTGATTGACAAAGCGGGCAGCCAGCTCATCAGACGGCGTTTTACCAGTCTGCCGGAATTGATCTCGGCGGTCTATGCCAGTCTTGTACACCATCTGGAAGATGTCGGATGTTTGCGAACAGGGCCGTTTGATGCAACGGCTGCTCATAACGCTACATTGGAAGATATCTCGCCTGAAAAAGTTAAGTGGTTCTTATCGCGTGCGCGTAATGCCCGTGATTATGCTCTGGCAGAAACAACCCCTGTTACTGATGTGTTAACGCATTTAGATCTTCTTGATAAAGGGAAACCCAATCATGCGGCAATTTTGTTATTTGGGGTCAAACCCCAGCGCTTTCTGATCTCTTCAGAATTGAAGTGCATGCATTTTCATACCCTGGAGAAGCACAAGCCGATTCCGTCTTATCAGATTTTCAAAGGAACGGTCTTTGATATGGTGGATAAAGCAGTTGATTTTGTCATGTCTAAACTGAACAGGTCTGTCGGAACCCGCGAGTTGGGGCCGCAGGCGCCTGTTGAATATGACATCCCCCAGGAAGTTGTCGCGGAAGGTATCGTTAACGCCGTGGCACATCGCGATTATACAAGTAATGCGAGCGTGGAAGTTCAGCTTTTCCCCGATCGGCTTGAGATCTGGAATCCCGGCACCATACATCCTCCGCTAACACTTGAAAAACTGCTCCTTCCCCATGCCAGCCAACCCAATAATCCATTGATCGCTGAACCGCTTTTCCTGACAAAATATATTGAGAAGGCAGGAAGTGGAACGGTCGATATGCTGAAACGCTGCCGGAAGGCAGGTCTGAGACAACCAGAGTTCCTTATTGATTCCGGCTTTTTTGTCCTGACTATTTGGCGTAAGGTAATACCTGATTCAGTTGTTCAAGTGGAAAAGTCACAGCTAGAGTCTGTATCAGGTGTGGACAAAATCGGCACCATGTCGGCACTAAGTCGGCACCAAGTTGAAATATTGCATAAGTGCTTGACTGATAATGGAATAACTGAACTTATGGAAATTGCGGGAAGGACAGACCGCACCAAGTTCAGGAACCAAGTTCTTAATCCCCTAATTGAGGCCAGGCTTTTAGAAATGACAGTTCCCGATAAGCCGCGTAGTAGTAAACAGAAATACAGGGCGACTGTAAAAGGGCGAGCTCTCTTGAAAAAACAAACGAGGGAGGCGGATACCGATGGAAAGTAAAATGGAACCACAGATGAACGAACTCCTTCAGGCAGAACAACTATACTCTGTTGAAGTTGATTATGTCCTGCGAGAAAAATGTTGTGATGTCGGCCTTGACGAACCGGAGTTTGCCCTTACGGATGGCTTTGTGGTCACAATCCGAAGAAAGCATGAACTGGCATTCAAATCCGTCGGCGGGATTGCCGGGGAAGTTACCGGGGAAGTCGCCGGGGAAGTTACCGGGGAAGTTCAGAGGCTCCTGAAGGTATTGGTTGGAGAGATGAAACGTACTGACATCCAGGAGGCTTTGGCTCTCCGGCATGAAGAATACTTCAGGGAGGCTTATCTTATTCCGGCGCTAACTGCCGGTGTGATCGAAATGACCATTCCCGGCAAACCCACAAGCAGCAAACAGAAATACCGGGTAACTGAAAAAGGGCAAGACTTTGTGAAAAAACAGAAAAAAAGGGAATTGGGATAATGAATGGCCACCACAATCAATCTATAACTGACATGGTTCAGACGATCAGCAAACTCGCTCTGGCACAGCAGCAGCTTGCACGTCAGGCAGAACAGCTATACTCTGTTGAAGTTGATTCTATCATGAGAGACAAATGCCGTGATCCCCAGCGCATCGAACGCTTGCTAGACGGAATACTTGATTTTTGTTTCGATGATGAGATGTTGCGTTTATTCAAAAAGCTCTGTCGCTATTACTTTAAAATTGACCAAGAGGCAACGGTTTCTTATGTCCACACATATCGTGAAATGTGGGATGAGGACGAAGATTATAAGAATGGGGGTGAAGTTTGAAATGAGCGCCGGTGAAGGCGCAGTTTTTATTACAATCAAGTGCGTTTCAAAGGCGGGAGGGTTTAAACGCGAAGGTATCAAATACTTCAAAGGTTCCATCGCGGCGTCCCAAGTGTTGCAACCCGGGGAGCTGCTGATTGCGAACACTGATCTCACAAGAGCCGGAGATATTGTCGGATGCCCAATGGTAGTTCCCATAATGAGTGGCGAAATCATCACGATGTCTATGGATTTATCCAAGGTCGTGGAGGACGATGCAAAAATAGACCGAGACTTTCTTTACTATAAACTCATGACGGATTCGGTCCGCCGTTTCATGAAGGATCATGCAAGCGGTTCAACAGTCCTGCATCTTCAGACGCGAGCCGTTCCGGACCTTGAACTAGAAATTCCCACTTCCAAACCCGAACAAACCAAAATCGCCGAAATCCTCTCGACAGTGGACCGGGCTATAGAGCAAACGGAGGCACTGATTGCCAAGCAGCAGCGCATCAAGACCGGCCTGATGCAGGATATCCTCACTCGCGGCATCGACGAACATGGTAATATTCGCTCCGAACAAACCCATAAGTTCAAAGACTCCCCGCTGGGCAGGATTCCGGTGGAATGGGAGGTTAAGCGACTTGGAGAAAGTAGTGAAGTGTGTAACAGTTTTAGGAAGCCAATCGCGGCTTTAGTCAGGGAAAATATGAAAGGCGATTATCCCTATTATGGACCTACTGGGATACTCGACTACATCCACGAATATCGCGTTGATGGAAAGTTCGTTCTCATCGGTGAAGACGGCGACCATTTTCTGAAATTTAAAACCCAAGAAATGACTCTCCTAGTCGAGGGGAAATACAATGTTAACAACCATGCGCACATCTTGCGAGGGAAAGGCAATGTTCTAACCGAATGGCTGCTTCTCTTTTTCCTTCACCGAGACATCACTCTACATCTCACAAGGCAAGGGGCAGGAAGGTTTAAACTGAATAAGACTGCGCTCTTGGAGTTGCTGTTGTCTGTGCCAAAAGAGTCAGCAGAGCAAGATAGAATTTTGAAAGTGATGAATACTCTTCGGCAAAACCAGATCAGCAGTATTGAGAATCTCGCCAAACTCCGCTCCCTCAAATCCGCCCTGATGCAAGACCTGCTCTCGGGCAAGAAGCGCGTCACTCCTCTGTTAACCAAACCGCAGGAGGCTGGCGCATGAGTTCCAAACTTCCCATCAATCTCGAAGACCTGCTGCGACAGCGCAAGGTTGAGGGCGAGCGGATCGAGTATAAACAGGGCTGGAATCCGGACCCGATTCTTCGTACCCTCTGTGCCTTTACCAATGACTTCGAGACTGACGACGACCGCAGCTATTTCCTGATCCGCCTGCCGGTGCATCCAAAAGCTGACCTGGGCGATTACGTAGAATCTGAAGGTTCAGAGAAGACGCCGGTAGAAACGCCGGTAGAAACGCCGGATCAGATTCTACAGATGCTGGATGAGAAGCCGGAGATGACCTTAGCGGAGGTCGCTTCGAAGATTGGTAAATCACTGAGCGCCGTTGAAAGGGCTTCTTCG
>JAHIFK010000050.1 GCA_018900975.1 Methanobacteriota archaeon | reverse complement strand
TCTCTTTGTGATAGCTGTTGTGGTTGTTTTTTCCTCAGTTTCCCACATAGTGTTCGGGCTCTGGACACCCATGGTCGCGGTTGAGAGCGGGAGCATGATCCCGCATATTCAGATAGGGGATATAATTTTTATGGAGAGTATTGAAAGGACAGATATCGTAACCCACAGGGATGGGGGACAGAGCGGGTACACATCTTTTGATAATTACGGGGACGTGATACTATACAGGCCTTATGGACGGGAGGAGGTCACGCCCATTATCCACCGCGCCATGTACTACATTGAAAAGGGAGAGCCCATGTGGAACGGCGGTCCGCCGGCCCCGCATGCAGGTTATATAACAAAGGGGGATAACTCGAAAACCAATCCCTCATTCGATCAGCATGGAAGCATCAGTTACCTGCAGCCTGTCAAAAAAGAGTGGGTTACAGGTGTGGCGCGATTTGGTCGCCTGCCACTCCTGGGCTGCGTGTCGCTCACAGCCAGAGGGAATTTTGTATGTTTCAAATGATATTTTGTGATGTTGTGACCTTATTTTGCGGCAAAAATCTTTATACTCCACCTTCTTATTAGAATCTCATAATGCAATTTCTTGAAAAAATGAAAAAACTCTACCGCAGCGACAGCTTCTGGGCAGGACTCTTACGGGATGTTTTCTTTGTGATAGCTGTTGTGGTTGTTTTTTCCTCAGTTTCCCACATAGTGTTCGGGCTCTGGACACCCATGGTCGCGGTTGAGAGCGGGAGCATGATCCCGCATATTCAGATAGGGGATATCATCCTGGTGGAGGGTGCAGATCGAAAAGAGGTCATAACATATATGGAAGGAAAACAGTCAAATTATACGTCTTTTGATAATTACGGAGATGTGATACTGTACAGGCCGTACGGACGGGAGGAGGTCACACCCATTATCCACCGCGCCATGTACTATATTGAAAAGGGAGAGCCCATGTGGAACGGCGGTCCGCCAGCCCCGCATGCGGGTTATATCACAAAAGGGGATAACCCGAAAACCAATCCCTCATTCGATCAGCAAGGAAGCATCAGTTACCTGCAGCCTGTTAAAAAAGAGTGGGTTATAGGGGCGGCACGCTTTACACGCGTACCGGTCCTGGGTTGTATTTCTCTCATACCGAGAGGCAATCTTGCATGTCTTAATGGTTAAGCATACAGTTTTGTCTGGCTTGGGGGTTTGAATCCCTCAAGTTGTTTTAACCTGTAATCCTCAAAAAGCACTCTACTGGTGCTTTCGGTCGGGACGCTCAATGAAATTTCTTTTGTCCTGCCATACCTGCCCTTGCTTACCACAGTGGCGTTGAGAATGCCAAGCATATCAAGCTCTGATATCAGATCTGTTACACGCCGCTGCGTCAGTATCTCAACTCCTATTATCCGGCACATCTGCTTGTAGATGTTATATGCCTCACCTGTTGTGATGTTGCTGTCTCCGTTGTTATTGAGCACCACTGCGCTCAAGAGGACGAGCTTTGACTGTGTGGGTAGTGTTTTTACCACCTCGACTATCCTGTCAGTCTCAATTTTATCTTGTGCCTGTTTCACATGCATTTCAAGGACTTTTGAAGATTTTGAGCGCTCTGAAAGCTCCCCTGAAACGCGCAATAAGTCTAGCGCTCTTCGTGCATCTCCGTGTTCCTGTGCAGCGTATGCGGCGCAGAGTGGGATCACGGTTTCTTCGAGGACATTGGGTTTAAAGGCCGTTTTTGCTCTTTCCTGCAGGATGTCCCTTAGCTGGTTGGCATCGTATGGAGGGAATATGATCTCTTCTTCACCAAGAGAGCTTTTTACCCTTGGATCAAGAAATTCCGTGAATTTCAGATCATTTGTAATGCCTATCAGGCTGACCTTGGCTTTCTTAAGGTCTGAATTTATCCTTGTAAGATTGTAAAGTACGTCATCCCCTTTATCAACCAGCTTGTCTACCTCGTCCATTATTATTATCGCAATGCGCCTTTCAGAGTCCACTGCGTTCTTGAATTCAGTGTATACCTGATCCGTGGGCCAACCGGTCATGGGGATCTCTTTATCGAAATGCCTGGCAAGAGATGCCAGGAGCCTGTATTGAGTGTCCACGACTTCGCAGTTTATGTAAATCACTACACTCGGTATCCCGTATAATTCTCCAGTTCTTTCGAGTTCCTGCCCCACATGCTTTACAACAGCCGTTTTTCCGGTACCTGTTTTTCCATATATTAGCACATTTGACGGTGTCTCACCACGCAACGCTGGTACTAACACTGTTGCCAGAGCCTTCACCTGATCGCTTCTGTGAGGAAGGTAATCTGGTGTATATGTTGAGCGAAGAACTTCCCTGTTCTCGAAGATGTTTACTATTGTAAGCATATCTTCAAAAATACCCTTTATTGTTATTGTTCCGTTATCCAATACTTCGACCCTCCTTAGAATAATACTGCAAAGGAAGGAAAGGTATTAAGAGTTTTGGTAACGACCCCTTTGTTTCCGATGGAAAGATAAAAAGTCTCAAGTATGTTTATAAAAATATTTGATCTCTTCATCTTTGTTTTATTGTTTACGGGTTGTATCTGAATTGGCCAAAACTCTGGATTTATTCGAATAACCCCATTGTTTCAACTGGAAGATTACATGATATGCCCTACCCCTTTGTTTCATGTGGAACTCGAAAACCAATTGCAGACTGATGTTAGAATATAATATATAAAACCAATGTGACCTACTTTAGCTATAACACTATATAAAAGTTTCTGATTTTAATTAATATATTTATTGTAAGTATAAATATAATAAAAACCATGAAAACCATAAAAACAGCAAAAATTTTTTGAATAATGTAAAAATCGCAAAAAATTCGCTCCGAAAACAAACTGGATTTTCCAGATGAAATCAAGGGGTTGGTTCGGAGAGGGATTTAATTGAAGAACGATCTGTTCTGGGCAGTGAGCACCTGTGGTTTAAATCACTGACTGTTAAGAACTAATTGTTAAAATCTTTAATTATCTAAAGGAATTGTTTCAAGTTGACTGGACAGACCCCATATCAATGTCCTGGTATGGAGAGGAACGTTGGGATCATTCCCGATATCATCGAGCCTTGAAACGACCATTGCGGCTCTTGTTGAAGGAGATTCTTTGTCATTTGAAAGCGTTTTTTTCATACTATCTGCATTGCGTCTTATATTCCTTGGGACTGAGTCATCATTGATAATCCGGTCCAGTACCTCAATGCACTGCCTTATTATTTCGTTTGGGTTTGGCGGCATTATTCTGGCTCCATGTATATTACCTATTTAAAATAAGCGTGCATAATTGAACTGGTGAATGAAAAGACTTTCGGTGATTTAAGATGTCAAATATCGATGAAAACTTAAAAATGCAAAAGATCACAAGACTCCTTGAAAAAGGGGGGACAATGCTGGCGTCATCGCATGAATGCGGAGCCCCCATGTTCAGGTTCCAGGGAAAGGTCATGTGCCCGGTATGCGAATCAGGGGAGGAGAAAAAGGCAGCAGGAGAGCCATCCGCATCAGTAATGCCGTCACGGGTCCAGAAAGAGAGCATCCAGGACTCCCCTTCGCGGATCCGGGGAGGTGATGCCCAGATCGCAGAAATGACGAGAAAGAAGATACAGGAGATAGCCGGGAGTCTTGAGAATGAGACCGACCTGCACAGGATCAAGGAGAAGATGGAATGTATAGAGCTGGGGATAAGGATTTTGAAATTGCTTGAATCTTAGTCATTACCTCGGACTCCGCTTCGCTAAAGTCCGAGGCATCGACGGAAGGCGCATGAGTTTTTAACGACAACTTGATTTTTTTGGATATCATAGAGATATAAAGGGGTATGAATTGCCTTCACACCAAATAATTTATATGTTCTAAAACAATGTAGATTTAATGACTATATGTATAGCAGCCATTTCAAAGGAAAATGATAAGGAATACGTTGTTTTTTCAACAGACCATATGGTAACAACAAATATGGGACAATTTGAGCATAGTATTCTTAAATATTCATATCTTAATAAGAACACAGTTGCAATGTTAGCTGGACAAGCATTATTATTTGATGATTTAGTTAAATTGGGTAATGAATGCAATAATTATGAACAGATAAAAAAACAAATTTTCGATAATTTCAGAAACAAGAGAAAACAAGTCATCGAAAATGAAATATTCAATGTATTTGGCATCAATCAGGATTTTTTCAAAGAATCTTTACAAAAAGAAATTCCAAATCCGTTCATAAACACTATTCTACAAAAAGTGGCAGATTTTAATATGAAAACCCAAATTTTATTAGTTGGCTTTATTGATTCTGTTGCTCAGATAACACATATCGAGGAAACTGGAGTAGTTGAATTTAGATCCATGAATTTTCACTGCATCGGATCTGGATCTACTCAAGCTGCAAATACCTTGTTATTTCAAAAACATTCAAAAACAAGCCCATTAATACCCACAATTTATAGTGTTTACAAGGCTAAGAAAAATGCAGAGGTTAGTGAGGGTGTTGGCAAAGAAACCGAACTTCTTGTTTTAAATGAAGATGGTATCAAAAAACTTTCTAATGATGATATGAGTAGATTAGATAAAATCTATAAAGAGGAACTGGAATATGGAAAGAACCATAAAGAATTGAGCAATATAAATATAGGGGCGGATTGAAGTGTTTATGGAAGAGAAGGAAATAGACGGGCATTATTCGTTAAGAGAACAGTTTTTAAAAGACTTGAATAAGGAACTCAAAGCAGAGTTTTATAAAAAAGACGAACATGAGTTACGCAAGAAATTGAAAAGGAGATTAGAAAAAGGGGATTTATTTTAAATTTGAGTTGGTTTATAAATACCCCTTTTTTCGCCACAACTACCATTCCTTTCATAGATGCGTTGATGGATGCGCATAACGCCTATCGTTGCAGTCAAGTCACCTCGGATTGAAATCCGAAAGGCATCCCAGCATGGGTGCATGAGAGTAGCTCAAGTTCATTTTTGTTACGACTATTAATGAAATGAAAGGGGCATGGGACAAGTGTGAATAATGGTCGTAATTTTTCATTTGTCTTATAAACATTCCTGATATACATCGTCCTCTCCACCTTAACAATAATTCCGACTCCTAATAAAATCATGAGATGGGAAGGAACACCAACACGAAGCAAACATAGTATATCAGAATAAAGATGTTTATTTACATTAGCTGCTCTTTAAACTCTCCAAAAAGGTAACCGCACGTTCTATATGCACTACAGCCTCGTTTAGATAATCGCCACCAAGACTTAAATCATCATCATTAAGATTCTTAGCACCAGATTCTATATACTTTCCAGCCAAATAACTCTTCTCTAAGCCTAATTTATATTCATCAAAGATAGGTTTCAATGAAGGTGAAACTCCAAGTTTATTCATCTCATTTAAATACTTCTGACTATCATCTTTTAGCGTGCATTTAGTACTATATATACCCCATCAATCAACTTCAGGAAATTTTTCATTTTCAGATAATTTGAAAACTTCCACTAAATTTCGTAGTTCCCCATCAATATTTCTCAACTTTCTATAAACCTGGATTTCACCATCCTT
>JAHIFK010000049.1 GCA_018900975.1 Methanobacteriota archaeon | reverse complement strand
TCCTGATGACTTATCTATTTATTACGAATAGGATCCATCATGTAATGGGTATACACAAAGTTTATATTACATCAAGTGTAAAGTGGCTATTTACACTGGGTGTAAAGTGGCTATTTACATCAAGTATAATATAATAAAAAAAGATTAGATAATTATGACTGAAGCAAAAATAAAAATAGAAGGAATGATGTGAAAGAAACAATAGGCATTTTTGGAATGACATGCATGCATTGTCACAAAAGGGTGACAGATGCGATCTCTAAAGTTAACGGTGTCAAATCTGTTGAAGTCAGCCTTGAGAATAAGAGCGCCACTGTAGAATTCGATGACAGTGTCACAAACCTTAACGCAATAAAACAGGCTGTCACCGATGCGGGTTATGATGCTGGTGAAAAGACAATTTCAAAATCAGAGCCAGTTGCACAGCAGAGTGTTCAGGTATGCCCCGTTGTAATTGAAGATGACAAAAAAACGGTGGAAAAACCAGTCACAAAGCAAAAATCCGGTGCTTCCACCACTATCACACTCAAGATATCGGGCATGACATGCGCCGCTTGCGCCCAGAACATCGAAAAAGTGACCCGGAAACTGAACGGTGTCATATCATCCACAGTAAACGTGTCTATTGAAAAAGCATCCATAACATACGATCCATCACTTGTAACCCAGAAGGATATCGAAAATGCCATTGTGGGAATAGGATACGGTGTTGTGAAGGATAAGATAACATTCGATATAGGAGGAATGACCTGTGGCGCATGCGCTGCCAATATCGAAAAAGTCTTGAAAAAACACAAAGGTGTTGAGTCAGTAGCTGTCAATTTCTCACTTGCAAAAGCCCATGTTGAATATGATACAACGCTAGTGTCTGTGGCTGACATGATATCTGCCATCGAGGGTATAGGATACACAGCATCCCGCAAAGTCGATAAGAAAGAGTCAGAAGACAGGGAACGAAAAGCGCGGGAAGACGAGATAAAAAAACAGCGTATCAATCTTATAATTGCAGTTGTACTTGGAATTCCCATCTCTTTCGGGGATATGGCAAGTGCGTTCCCCAACTTCCTCGGATTCGTCCCGTCTTTTCTGACCAACGACAAAGTGCTTTTCATCCTGACCACGATCGTAATGCTTTTCCCCGGCAGGCAGTTCTTTGTCGGAACTTACAAAGGATTAAAACACGGCGTCACAGACATGAACCTGCTCATAGCGACAGGAACGGGTTCTGCATATATAGTAAGCGTTGCTGCGACATTCCTTGACCTTGGGCCAGGCTATGACATGACATACTATGATACCGCAGCGCTGCTTATCGCCTTTATTGTACTTGGCAGGTATCTTGAAGCAACGACCAAAGGCAAAACATCCGAAGCCATACGAAAACTCATGGGACTTCAGGCAAAGACCGCCCGCATTATCGTGGACGGCGTAGAAAAAGAAGTGCCTGTTGAAGACGTGGCAGTGGGGGATATCGTTGTAATGCGCCCTGGTGAGAAACTGCCTGTTGATGGCGTGGTTACTGAAGGTTTATCTGCTGTTGATGAATCTATGATAACAGGGGAAAGCATTCCTGTTGAGAAGAATCCCGGAGATACCGTAATTGGTTCCACGATCAATAAATCAGGCTCATTCAGGTTCAGAGCCACAAAAGTGGGTTCTGATACCGCTCTGGCGCAGATAATAGAACTTGTGGAAAACGCCCAGACATCCAAGGCGCCAATACAGAAGATAGCAGATGTGGTGGCGGGTCACTTCATCCTTGCAGTGCATGTGATATCGCTTCTTGCATTCTTCTTCTGGTTCTTCATAGGCTTTGAGATGTTCGGGGTCGGCGGATCAGAAATGTTTGCAGGGATAAGTCCATTCCTGTTCGCCCTCCTTATCTCCATTACAGTACTTGTCATCTCATGCCCCTGCGCAGTCGGGCTTGCAACGCCTGCCGCCATCATGGTAGGAACCGGCAAAGGCGCTGAGAACGGCATACTGATAAAAGGTGGCGAGTCACTTGAGATGGCGCATAAAATTAACACTATCGTGTTTGACAAAACAGGGACATTAACGCGGGGTGAGCCGCAGCTTACAGATGTCATCCAGACAGCGAAGCACCCTGAAGAAGAGGTTTTGCGCATGGCTGCAATAGCAGAGAAGGGCTCTGAGCACCCGCTTGGTGAAGCTATTGTGAAGGGCGCCGCAGCACGCAACATCGAAGTGCCGGATGCTGGATCATTTAAAGCTATACCTGGTCACGGAGTTGAGGCAGGATTTAGCGGTAAGAGGATACTTCTGGGCACACGCAAACTCATGGCTGATAATGGAATAGATGTGACCCATTTGAATGCATCCATGGAAAAAATGGAAAATGAAGGCAAAACTGCAATGCTGATCGGAGTGGATAAGGAAGCCATAGGCATCGTTGCAGTCGCAGATACGCTCAAGGAACATTCTAAAGAAGCGGTTGACAGGCTGCATAAAATGGGTATTGAAGTTGTGATGATCACAGGAGACAATAAGCGAACAGCTTCTGCCATAGCAAAACAGGTTGGTATAGACCGTGTGCTTGCAGAAGTCCTGCCTGAGGACAAAGCAAATGAGATCAAGAAATTGCAGGCTGAAGGAAAGATCGTGGCAATGGTGGGTGACGGCATTAATGATGCGCCTGCATTGACACAATCCGATGTTGGAATTGCTATGGGAGCAGGAACAGATGTAGCTATGGAATCAGCAGGTATTGTGCTGATCAAGAATAATCTTCTTGATGTGGTCGCATCCATCAGGCTAAGCAAGTTGACCATGAACAAGATCAAACAAAATCTGTTCTGGGCATTCGGATACAACACTATCGGCATACCAATTGCCGCGGGAGTACTGTATCCTTTTGTCCATACGATCCTGGTAACACCTGCACTTGCAGCTGCATTCATGGCTTTAAGCTCTCTCTCAGTAACGGGCAATACATTACTTATGAAAAGGAGCAGGATAAAATGAAAAGCAAAACAGGTATGTACAGCTTGATAGCAAGCATCGTATCATCAATTGTGATAGTTGCGGTATTCTTTGCTCTGGCGCTGCTTAAAAACAGCAGCATGGCAATCCCACTTTATACGAATGTGGATATCATGGCAGGCATGATATTCGTGTTCATTTTGAGCATGATCGTTTCAGCATCCATCTGGCCTGGGATCATAGAAAAACGGTTGAAGTGAAGAAATAACGGTTCAATAACGGTTCCAATATGACAAACTCAAAAAAAAGATCTAAAGTAATAGGCGATATCGGCAGAGATCATCCTGGAACCATACATGTGGCAAACGTAACAACGAAATTCAAAGCCGAAGGAATCTCGTTATCAGAGGATATTAAAAAACATGTTCTGATGATCCGGGGTGTAAAAAAGATCCATATTGATTACGAAACAAAAGACGTAGAGGTAATATACGACCCCAATATAACAAATTTTGATAGTATAACAAAAGCGATCGAATCACAGGGCTACATCTGTAAAGATGAGACCGTGACCACGCAAGTGGAAAAAGCAATCTGGACAGGTTCACAGGCTGAAAGGTTGTTACCTGATCACGGAACAACTCATGCCGAAAAAGTAATCTGGAAAGGTCCACTTGCTGGAAGTGTGCCATCCGATCGCGCAGCCATACATGTTGAAAAAGTAAAAAAGATATCTAAAGCAAAAGGTGGTAAGGGTAAAGATGATCCAGAAACCACGCACGTGGTAAACGTAAAAAAGAAATTTAAAGCAAAAGGCATGACCTGTAAAAATTGCGAGCTGGTTATTAAAAAGCAGGTCAAAACTATGCCAGGCGTAAAAAAGATCGATATTGATTACGCAACAGAAGAAGTACAGGTAATATACGATCCCCATAAAATAAAGTTTCTCAATATAAAAGAAGCTATTGAATCAAAAGGCTATATCTGTGATGAATATAAAGGAAATAGAAGAAAAAAGAACCTGTCGACTTCGGGCTGGATACTGACAGTTCTGGGCATAATAGTAGTAGCATATTATGCTCTTCAATATCTCGAGACTATAGAATTGCCTCAGATCAGCGCGAACATGAGCTATGGCTTGCTGTTCTTAGTCGGATTACTGACAGGTCTTCATTGTGTAAGCATGTGCGGCGGATTTGTGGTTTCTTATTCCACAAAAGGTATAAAGGAAGGAAAAAAACCGCACGAGTTACACCTCGCTTATGGTCTGGGTAAGACACTGTCATACACTATTATCGGCGCCGTTTTTGGTCTTCTGGGAAGTATAATTGCCTTTACCCCATTGATGCGAGGCGTAGCAGGGATACTTGCGGGGCTGTTCCTTATGCTATTCGGTCTGAAAATGCTCAATATTTTCCCGGTCTTAAGAAAGATACAGTTCAGGACGCCAGAATTCATCTCGAAATTCACTTACGGGCAAAAGAAAAGCCATTCTGATCCTCTGACGATCGGTCTTCTTAATGGTCTTATGATCGCCTGCGGTCCCCTGCAGGCAATATACATCATGGCTGCTGGCACAGGAAGCATGATCGAAGGGGCAAAGCTTCTATTCGTATTCGCTTTAGGTACACTGCCGGTTATGCTCTCTTTCGGCTACATTACAAGCTTTATCGGAGGAAAGGCGACCCACCAGATACTGAAATTTTCAGGGGCGATTGTGATCATACTTGGATTATTCATGATAAACAACGGTCTTGCATTGACAGGCGCAGGCTATGATATCAATCCAACGATAGACAATGCTCCTCCTTCAATAGACAAAACTAATCCATCACCTGTAAATGTGAACACCGGCTCTCAGGAAATCAGGATGGACGTCACTCGTTCCGGCTATGTCCCCAGCACGTTCACATTGAAAAAAGGAGTGCCTGTTAAATGGATAATTAATGGGAAAGAGCTGACTGGATGTAATAATGCGATCATAGTGCCATCCCTTGGTCTGGAATTTGATATCAAGAAAGGAGAGCAGACCATTGAATTCACACCAACGGAAGCAGGTACGATAAAATGGAGCTGCTGGATGGGTATGATACGGGGCAGTTTCAGTGTGAAATGACCCTCTCTTTCTTTCCGTATTCAAAAAAAATACTCTTAACCGATGACGGATGAAGACCATTTACATGCTTGCTTCTTTGAACCTCTTGATCACGAAATCCTTCTCAAGCGATGCAAGGAAGTGCCCTGCGCGCGGTCCTGACTTTAT
>JAHIFK010000048.1 GCA_018900975.1 Methanobacteriota archaeon | reverse complement strand
GATCTATGTAAAGACCACAATGGGACCGGCAGTGAAGGTGATTTAAATGTCAAGAGAAGGCGTACGCCACAGCATCCATATCCCCAAGTGGAAACAGGATGAGGTAGAGGAAATAAAGAAATTAATTACTTCATATTCTTCAGTGGGTATAGTAGGCGTCCACGGGATACCCTCAAGCCAGCTCCAGTTGATGCGCAAGAACCTGCGAGGCAAGGCTGACGTTAAGATGTGCAGGAACAACCTCATATTCAGGGCTCTTGAAGGTTCATCTGATACTATCAAGCCAGTAAGTAAGTATGTTGTTGATCAGACTGCATTATTGTTCACTAACGAGAATCCGTTCAAGCTTCACAAAATGCTTGAGAAAGGCAAAACTGCCGCTCCAATAAAACCTGGAGGTATTGCGCCTAAGGACATTGTGGTCCAGAAAGGTCCAACATCATTCCCCCCTGGCCCGATCGTGGGAGAATTGCAGGGATCTGGAATTCCGGCAGGTATCGAAGGCGGGAAAGTAGTTATTCGCGAGACCAAGACAGTAGCCAGGGCAGGCGATGTCGTGAATGCAAGACTTGCATCCATATTGTCGCGTCTTGAGATACACCCGGTAGAACTTGGGCTTGAGCTTCGTGCAGTTTATGAAAACGGGATGATATATGAATCAAAACTGCTGGCCGTAGATGAGACCAAATATAGAAGTGATATAACTCTTGCAGTCCAGCAGGCGTTCAATTTATCGATAAATTCGGCATACCCGACAAAAGCCACGATAACCACACTGATTGCAAAGGCAGCGTCACAGTCGAGGAATCTGGCTATTAATGCTGAGATTATCATGCCTGAGATCATCGATGTGCTCCTGGCAAAAGCCAATGCGCAGATGTTATCGGTTGCTAAACTGGCTAGCGCTAAAGATGCCAATGCTGTGGGCAAAAAGCTGAAAGATAAGCTTGCTGCGGCGCCAAAAGAAGGATCAAAACCAGTAACGTCGGCAGCGCCCCCTAAGGGAGAAGAGAAGAAAGAAGAACACAAGGAAACTGATATCGCGGCGGGCCTGGGCTCGCTGTTCGGTTAAGTATAAGACACTGTATTTAAATATGGAGTAAAAAAAACACCTCGCATTAAATGCAGGTAAAGACCCGCATTCCAATGCGGAGTAAAGACCCTGCATTTCAATGCGGGGATTCAGATCAACAATAAAAGGTGATTAAAATGGAATACGTATATGCAGCACTGTTATTACACAGCACAGGAACAAAAGTTACAGATGAAGCGATTACTGCTGTTATCAAGGCAGCAGGTGGAGAAGTTGATGCAGTAAGAGCAAAAGCGCTTGTTTCTGCTCTTGAAGGCGTCAATATCGAAGAAGCCATAGCAAAGGCAGCATTTGCAGCGCCAGCGGCAGCAGCGGCAGCCCCAGTGGCAGCAGCAGCGGCAGAAGCTCCGGCTGAAGAAAAACCGGAAGATAAAGGCAAGGCCGAAGAAAGCGGAATGGAAGGACTCGGCGCACTGTTTGGCTAAGTCCCTTTTTCTTTTTTCTACTTTTTTTTCTTTTTTTATTTCATTACTTTCTAATCTTTCATGTATCAGTGTCTTTCGAGTATCATTATCCTTCAAGTATCAGCATCTTTCAATCTTCGATCGTATACTCGAACACAAGCTGTGCCACTACAAAAAAAATGATATCATATATGGCAAGTATCTGAAGCTCGCTCCATATTTCTGAAATATCCCCTTTTGAGAGCAATGTCCCGGTCGCGGTCACGGCAGAAAGTATCACGGGGATGAGTACAGGGAATAATATTACTGGAAGTAGTATCTCCCTTGTCCTTGTATTCACGGTGAGCGCAGAGAGTAGCGTTCCCACAAATATGAAACCCAAAGTCCCGAGGAAGATAACCAGAACAAGACCTGGAATGTTCTTGAGGTCATAATTAAAGAGAACAACAAAGATCGGAACCGTTGTCATCTCCATGATGAACATCAGTACAGCATTGGAGATCACTTTGCCGTTGTAGATCTCAGCCCTGTCCACAGGGCACAGCTTCAACCCTTCAAGGCAGCCTTCTTCCTTTTCTCCTGCGAACGATCTTGAAAGGCCAAGCATCCCTGCGAAGGTGAACGCTATCCAGAGCATCCCTGGTGCAAGAAGGTCAACGACCTTTTTATTGATGTCCTTGATGAATATCGATGATTCATTCCCGAAGGCGAAGCTGAAAATGACCATCACAAGAAGCGAGAATATTATCATTGAATTGAGCATCTGTTTGGTGCGGAATTCCTGCTTTAAGTCCTTCTTTGCTATCTCAAGGAACTTCACTGGCGTTCCTCCACGAACTTCTCGTATATCGCCCTGCACTGGAGCAGGTCTTTTATTTCGCCCTGGCTCATTTCGTGCGCGATATTCCCGCCTGTGAGGATTATTGCGCGGTCGCACATCGAGATGCCGCGCTCTATGTCGTGGGAGATGAGGACCCGTGTCTTGTCGTGCGCGTTGGTGCCTGAGAGTATCCTGTCAAAAGTGGCGCTTGCGTGCTGGTCAAGACCTGTATAGGGCTCATCGAGGAATAAAATAGAAGGATCGTGTACAAGGGCTCGAGCTATGGAAAGGCGCTGCTTCATACCCCGTGAGAACGTCCTTACGCGATCGTTCTTCCTGTAGCTCATGCCGACCTGTTTCAGCAGGTCGTTTATCCGCTCTTCGAGGTCGCTTGTTCCGTACATCCTC
>JAHIFK010000047.1 GCA_018900975.1 Methanobacteriota archaeon | reverse complement strand
GACCTGCCACTGTACTTGATATCGGAGGAATGGACAATAAGGCGATATCGGTCATGGACGGCATTCCGGGAATGTTCACTATGGGCGGGATATGCGCTGGCGCATCAGGCAGGTTCCTTGAGATGACAGCAAAGAGGCTTGGTGTGGATATCACTGAACTTGGCGCTCTTGCGATGAAAGGCCGACAGGAGCACGTCAAAATGAACAGCTACTGCATAGTATTTGGCATCCAGTCACTTGTAAATTCACTTGCGGCTGGAAGCACACCTGAAGATGTGGCTGCTGCGGCCTGCCACAGCGTTGCTGAACAATTGTTCGAGCAGCAGCTTCAGGAAATAGACGTGAAAGAACCTGTAATAATGTGCGGCGGAACGTCGCTGATAGAAGGATTGCCCAGGGCAGTGGAAGAACTGCTCAAAGTAAAGGTCATAGTTCCGGACAACGCGCAGTTCATAGGCGCGGTAGGAGCAGCTCTGCTTGTGTCTGGATTTATTGGATCCCGCATTTAAATGCGGGGTTTTAGAGGAAAATATGGAACAGCTTGAGACATTTATTGTTGAATCGCCTGATGCAGTGGGTGCAAAAACAACAAAGATATTGATAAAGGACGTTTTAGCAGACCTCACGCTTAACAGAGTGATAGGAAGAATGAAAGTGTATGTTGACCCTGTACAACCTGTATTCATATTCACCGCGCTGCTTCGCCTCACCACTCCTGCGATAAGGCTCAAGGACTTTGCAAAAGTCGATATGGGGGCTCTGGGGAAGGACGAAGTTAAGATAGAACTGCAAAGAGAAGCGTTCACGGTCAAGCTTCTCAATAAGTTATGGGAAAAATACGGAAAGGAAAATATTGAGCAACGTGATAAAAAGATCATAATAGTTAAGGTCGATCCTATAAAAGAACTTGATGCCATGAAGGAATTTGTGATCGATGAGCCGAGGCAGGAAGTCCTTGACAGACTCATAGATGCTATTGCCCTTCGAATAATCCCTGAGGGTTTCAGGGTTCGAAAACATGAGCTTACCGCTTCTCATGTGATGTTCGTTGCTTCCGAGGATACGCTCAAACCTGAATGGATCCAGCGGGGAAAGGATATGCTTGAATCGCTAAGGAGTGAAGAAAATGTTTGAACCTGTAATGTATACCGGCGGCGTGTACAAGCATGGTCAGATCGCGGAACTCGTGGAAGACCTCGGCGGCTACATTCTCCAGAAGAACATAATGCAGACAGAGGTGGTGCTGCTGCTCCTGGTGCCGCTTGAAGATATGGCGATAGTGGAAGCAAAGACGGCAGAGCTTCTTGGAAAGTTGACCCGTGCGCCTCTTACAGGTACTGAGATAGCCACTGTTGCGCCGACTCTTGCGTACCATCACCTGCCGCACCTTGATTGTGATGTGGCTGAGTTTTTGAGGAAAAAAGGAGCAAAGACCAACATGGTAGGACTTGCGCGCGGCGTTGGAAAAAGGATTTGCCAGTTGAGCGCTTACGAGCGCGATCTTATAAACGAACATGACCTTGCGGTTTTCATCCTGGGAAACTACGAGCACTGCATAATAGAAAAATCAAAGAAACTTTATGAGGGGATTGAAATTCCAATAATTGTCACAGGCGCCCCAGAACTCAGAACAGAGGATGTCCCCAACGCCACAGCGTATGTGGGAAGTTTTGGCAGGATACTTCATCAAATGCGTCATTCTGAGGAATTGCGCACTCTTGATAAACTTGCTGACGTGATAGGTAACGTTCTTGATAACGTGCGAAAGGAGATAGCAAAAGACCCTCCTGCAGTAGCTCCCTCGCGCATTAAGAAAGAGATAGAGGATCAGGTACATGAGATAATAGACAGCCTCCATCCCCTTCCCATCACGCTTCAGATAAACGGGGCGCGTGTAAAACTGCCATATGAAGAGTATCACGAGATGATAGAGAATCTCAAGTTCGTGGAAGGGGTGACCCTGAAAGAAGTGGCCCATGTACTGCCTTCTAAGATGAGAAACTTTATTCTTATAAAGGCAAAGCCGAAGAGCGAGACGGGGTTTGTGATATGATCACTGGATTATCCATATTTCGTACCGACCTTCGAGCGCATGTGTGGAGGATTCACCAATGTATATGAACGAAACTCGCAGTCTTAATGCGACAACATGAACTGCGAAGAGATCACCTTCGGCATTGCGCCAGCCGGGTCCGGCAGCGACGAAGAGCCCGCCGAGCGGATCATTCAGCGTATTTTCGAACGCACTGAGCTGAATGGCGGCGGCGACGTGTACCCGAACACTGTCGACATGCAGGATACGCTGGCGGAGGTCGCCAGTTGGCAGGAAGAAAAGGAACGGATGCGCGAGTGGCTGCAAGCGCACCCAGTGCAGAGCATGAAAACCGCGCGTTATCAACTCGCAATATTCACCGCACCTGTGCCACAGGGCGAACAAGTCATCGCGGAGATATGGAACGTCGAAACCTGCGAACTACTCATCCGCGAAACTGTGGACGTCCTCGGCGGCTTGCGCAGCAAGAACCTGGTGCAGACTGCCGAGCGGCTATGGCAGGCGCTGACCGATCGCACCCACAGCCCGGCAGGCGTGGCTGGCGGCCAGTACGCTACGATCAGCGCGCGCCTGCGCGCCGAGTTGATGCTGGCAATGAGCGGCAGCTACGACTACAATGTGCGGCCACGCTATCATCCGGTTTCGCCGGTGCTCGCCCGCTTCAGATATCGGGTTGAGCGCAACGGGCAGGCGGTCGATAAGGAGTTTCAGCCCGGCGATGTGCTGGACATCATCGCCTCGTACAAGGACTGCGATGGCATCCCGATCCGTAACTTGCCCGTCACGTTCACTGTCGTCGCGGGCGCGGCGTCAATGGTGCCGACGGGCGCCAAGCAGGCAGCTACCTTTCTGACCAACGAAACGGGCGGCGTTCTGTTCTGCGTGTGGACCAATCCCAACATGAGTCCGGGCTCCGAACTGTGCCTGCGTCTGCGCATCGAATCGAGTTGCGTCGGCAAGACCCTGATCGATCAGGACATCCTGCTTCGACTTCGTGTTCCACCGGATGCCAATCTGGTTCAAGGAGCGTGAGGGGGGAACCTACTACAACGTGATCAGCAGCGGTAGACTCACGCAGACCACCTCGGCGCGTGGGCTCAATGATTGTTCTTTGGTGAGTAGCGAAGTGCATACGGGCGAACTGCTGACGATGACCGGCTCGTTCGATCTCGACGGCGTGGGCTTCCTGCAGTTTGATGTGCCTAAGGGCTTTGATTCGAAGGACACCCTTGGGTCGTTCTTTAGATTCGGATTCAAGTGCCGGCCCTCGCGGCACTCGAGTGGCAGGGGGTTTACATTAATAGGCATACCTATACTGGGCATCCAGCCGGTACGCCTGGTTGAAGGCGACCAGGCGATCGACAGCAAGATTTTCGTAGGAGTGCAGTCGGGCACAGAATTAGTCAGATGCAATCTGCATCTGGAGCGAGCCGAACGCTAGTGTCCCCCGCCCACCGTTTCTATGCGTCCACGCCCATGGCGACGCCGGGTTTCTGTTGTGGAATAGTCCAACTTTCGCGTTTCAAGATAGAGTGATTGAAGGATTTCAAATTGGTGTTTTAGAAGTATGTGGCAAAGAAAGCTGTGACCAATACACATGGGTCTGCATTGGTCATCGGTTAACAATTTCTGCTCAATGAAGTAACACCCAGGATATAGCTTCTGGAAGGTTTCGCAATCACTCATTTTTACTCGAAATCTTCAGTTTCTACCTGAAATAATCGAAAAAGACCTCTGCACACTTTTCTCGCCAGAATGGTTGGAACATGCAGCAAAAGAAACCGGTCTCATAAAAAGAGAAAGAAAAGTAACAGCAGTAGAAATGTTTTGGGTTCTTGTCAATAGTTAGGGTGTTCGACTTGCACGAAATCTTGCCCATATCAAACGGAATTATGAAAAAGCTGACCCCTCGCCGGCGCGCCAGTCTTAACCATCTCGGCGCCAGAAGCAACAGAAATATCCGCGATGGTGGTATCCCCGGTTTCTGCTGACCTGTGGCTTACGACCACAGTCGCGAGTAACATGAAGCTGCTGATCGGCGCATTAATCTGTTATCAAAATGTGCCTCAGCTTTGCGTTCTTTGCGCCCTGGTATGAAAAATTTAACAACGAACTCAACGAACTCGATACGGAGTTTTATTTGTTACAGTAAACTTTAGTAAGTTGATAGTATTTACCAGTCTGCTGAGTTTCATATATGACCTATGAGACGCATCTATTTTAATCAGACATAAACATATCTGATACAGTTTAAGCGTCTCTCAGGTCAAACTTGAGCTTCTTGAGAGCTTATCTGACTTTCATACAGTATCTTGCAATAAATCACACAAAAGACGATTCAAATCCCCTCAAAAACTGCATCTGAAGGAATAATATATCTGTCGTTATAAAACCAACGATTGAAATCCGAGGAACCCAAGCTATCATTGGGTGCCGTCATTGGGTTCATCCTTTTATGATTTGGACTTCACCGAAGGTCGCTTATTTTAAGTGATATTTTATATTTTTATTTTTAAATCTTTACTTCAGAGAGCGACGAATTCACCGGTCTCCACTATCTCTACAGGTATGCCCTCTAACACTTCCGGAACCATACGTTTCATTTCATGTGCTGGTTTCTTTACATATACTTCTATAACAACTTTGCCAGGCTCAGTTCCCGAAAGCCCTATCCCTATTCCGACTACTCCATCGATATTGAAGATAGCATTCTCGTGACGCTCTTTAACCATTCTCGCGGCTTCGATCGCTTTATTGTTCGCTTGATTTGGTAATTGAGTTTGCGCTGTCATTGCCATGCCTTCAAAGGCTCAATATCAATCGAAAATATTGAATGTTTAGAAAAAGAAGGGATATTATATTGTAATCCCTAATTGTTCGATAATGTTGCTTTCTTTATTCACAATCGTAACGGTATTAGACCCGGCAAAGAGAAGTCCTGTGAACTTTCCATTTATATCTACTGCTGAACCGCTGTCCCCTCCTGCTGAAAAGCCTGGAGTTCCTACGACTATTTGGTCTTTAAATAGTGCCCATTTTCCACCGTAAGATACCTTTACTGATGCGCTTGTAGAAGTTACTATACCTGTCGTAACATCAGTTGTTCTTCCGCTCTTTCTGACTGTATCGCCTACGTTAGCAGTGACAGTACCACTTATGTGATAAAAGTTTATATTATCTGCATCCAAAACATCGCCCACATTTCCAAGGATTGTTAAAGTTGCAATTGCGGCATCAGCTTTGTTATTTGCACGATTATTGTTGAAACTAATAGGTATGTAATTATAAAGATATCCTATGGTATCTCCATTATTTCCACCATCATAAACTCCAGGTTGATAGATTGGAGTTGTTACTTTGGGAAGGAATCTGTTCCGACTATCCAATGCTAAAACATGTGCATTGCTTAAAGCAACCTGGTTTCCGTTAAGCGTAAGCGTAGTAACTAAGCCAAGGGTTCCTGCTGTAATATAAGGATTCCCCACACTGATTCCACCGAATACAGGATTATAACTCGTTGTTCTTGATAACGTAGTCGTTGATAATGCCGTTATCTTTCCAATAACTTCCTGCTTGACATTTATCCCATCTAAGCTCTTCGGGACTTTCTTGCCTTTTTCTGCGTCTTCAGTATAGACCACAATTTCATTCGTGCTTTCATCAACTGAAACACCCGAAATACCATCTATTTCAAACAGTTTTTGCTCATGTTTTTCTCTAACATCTTTTGCATTTGGAGAGGCAAAGGCAAATCCAATACTACTCGTTATCAATATGACGATTAAAGAAAGTATATATATTTTTTTAACTATTAAAACTTATCATCAAAAAGTGACCGTTACATTACATGTTGGCATACTCTGCGCATCAGTGGCTATATCATGATTTTTTTTGACAGGATCGACAGGATTTGTAACAAAAATCGTATCCTGTCGATCCTGTTCGTATATACAACATCCTTGCGAGAATAATTAAGCATTCTTGCACCTACATAAAAGTAGGTCGAGAGGGTAACGAAAATTCTGTTTGGGATCCGTTCCCGTGGATTAACCT
>JAHIFK010000046.1 GCA_018900975.1 Methanobacteriota archaeon | reverse complement strand
TATTGCCTCATTATTGAATACGACAATTATTGATAAATTCTTTAGATCGCTCAACGGCAATACACAGGTAAATGCCACGGACATCAGAAGTTTACCATTGCCTGATATTGAAAACATCAAAAAAATAGGAAAAGCTGTTTACGAATCTGCATCTTACAAGAATGGAATTGATCTGGACGGTATTATTGCAGGAATTCTGGGACTACATTTTGAAGAACAAGGTCTGGACTGGTGAAATCAAAAAATGAGTAAAATCGAGGAAACAGTTGCGATATTAAAAACTCTGGGACTGCCTGCCGCGCAACAGAATGAAAGATCTGCATTAACATTACTGGCTCTGCTGGATTTAAAAAAAGATGCAACATGGACTGCATCAAAAAAGCGAACCATACGGATTCATGATATTATTGTTTTCATTCAGGAAAATTATGCCAGGCAATATGCTGAAAACACGAGGGAGACGATACGGCGCCAGACGATCCACCAATTCGAGCAGGCTGGAATAGTTGTTCGGAATCCCGATGATCCCTTCAGACCGACAAACAGTCCTAATACCGTTTATTCAATTTCGGATGATGCTTTAGAGGTCGTAAGAAAATATAGCACATCAAATTGGCAATCGGCTGTAGAAGGATTTGTGAAAAATAAAGGTAAACTGAATGAATTGAAAATTCCGATAACAGAACATGATAAATTACCTGATGTCATTCTTTATGATGGACAAAAAAACCAGATTTTCCTGATAGAAGCAGTAACGGCGCATGGTCCATTATCCCCTAAGCGCCAACATGAACTGGAGGTTACTTTAAAAGATTGCACAGCCAGGAGGATATATGTCAGCGCATTTCCAGATTTTCGTGAGTTTAAGAGGCATATTGATAATATCGCATGGGAAACCGAGGTATGGATAGAGAACAATCCCGATCATATGATTCATTTTGATGGGCTAAAATTTGTGGCGGCGTACAGTGATTGATATGATTATACTACTAATGAAAATCAATAATAGAGGTGAACAATGGCTGATCTATTGACCTCGCTGCTTACCAATCCCATCCCGTTCGCAAACCAGATCGGTCTTTACGCGCTCCTTTCCATAATCCCACTTATAATCATTTATTTGCTGCGTCCCCGACCTCTTAAGATCAAGATACCTTCGCTCATGTTCCTTATGGACATTGAAAAGAAGAAGCGGCTCAACATATTCAGGAAATTCCTGAAAGACCCGTTGTTCCTGATGCAGCTCTTTGTGCTGATACTTGCATCGCTTGCGATTGCAGAACCTTTTTTTAATGCCGATGAGGAATTGGGTGGAGGACATACTGTTCTTATCATTGATGCCTCTGCAAGCATGCAGGCTGACGGCAGGTTTGACGGAGCAGTGGAAGAGGCGAATAAATTACTGAGCGCAAAGAACACTGTGATTCTTGCTGAGAACGTGCCCATTATGGCTGTGAAAGAAGTCCCATCCGGGAGCGCATACGATACCATGAAGAAATTAAAGGCAAAAGCCACGACCGCAGATATCTCAGCCGCAATGCAGCTGGGTCGGCAGATGCTTTCTGAAGGGGGCAGAATGGTCGTTGTTTCCGATTTTGCAGGCTGGACAGGAGAAGACCCTGCAGTCACAAAGAGCCTTGCGGAAGCAAATGGGATCAATGTGAAATTTGTTACGGTAACAGGGAAAACTGAGAATGTCGGGATAGTGGGCGGCAGGTTCAATGGGAACGATTACGAAGTGATTGTTCACAACTTCAATAATGCATCACAATCAGTGAAACTTGATGCTTCCACTGATGGCACAAATATATATTCAAAAAGTATTGAAGTTAAAGCTGAGTCGAACGAATACTTCAACATAAGCACACTGAAAGCCGGGGAGACAAAAATTTCCATTGATACAAAAGATGATGTGCTTCCTATTGACAACAACGCCTATGTCATAATACCGATATCTATTAAAAAGAACATCCTTTATATTACTGAAAATAATAAAACAACTTCCGATGTGGCACTGCTACTTAATGATTTAACGACAGTCCAGAAAGTAGATACAAAGAGAATCCCGCCATTGTCTGCATATCCTATAGTGCTCGTGAGCGGCTCTCTTTCCACTGAAGGCATAAAGAGCCTTTCCGAACATGTAAGTGGTGGAAGAAATGCGGTGATAATAGCATCCCCTGAACTTGTGAACATGGATATGCTGCCCGTGGAACTGGGGGAGGTTTCAGGTGGGACTTCTCTTCATGTTGTGCGGGGAAGCAGGATGACAAAGGATATAAGGATCGAGAAGATAGTGGTCAAGAAGCATTTCAAAGCTTCAATTAAAAGAGGAGCCGTGACTCTTGTGGAAGCAGGGGATGGGTCCCCCATGCTTGCTTACTGGAAATACGGGAAAGGGATAGTCATATATTCCGGGTTTGCTGATCCGGCTGGTGATAATATCTTAGACCCATTGAATACGATGGTGTGGAACAGTTTTCATGCACTGCCCGAATATCCGCTTTTCTGGAAGCAGATGCTTGAATGGATAACAGGAAGTCTTGACATTAGTGAATATAACGCAAAAACAGGACATTATATCAATCTTCCAACGCGAGAAACGGTAAAAACTCCGAGTGAGAGCATCACCACTGACAAGCTGCTTCTTGATGAGGT
>JAHIFK010000045.1 GCA_018900975.1 Methanobacteriota archaeon | reverse complement strand
CTGATAAGGTTTGATGCTAATAGACCAGGGATTCTTCGGGGATTTATTGAGATGATAGGTGATGAGATTGATGATATCTCTGACATGGATATTGATGGGTGGCTAAAAAATTTTAAGACAGAAGCTTTATTGACGCCATAGGCTGGGCGGTTCAAAACATATGAAAATCGATGACCAGCTCAGATTCCTGTATGAAAATGGCAGGATAGAGCAAGTTGGGATGTATCTAAGAAACCAGAATTTGAAGGATAAGAGCTTCCCGGATTCCTATAAACTCAGAAAAGAATGCGAACGAATACATGGACATATTAAGAACACAGTAAAATTTGATGTCAGGCGAGTAATGGAAGAGAGTAAAGAGCTTTATTCAAAATTTAACTTTGTTGCTTATCAATTATTGCTGCTGACTAATTTACAGAATGAAGTCAAATCGACGCATAGTTTCGAGATTTATATTTAATCTGTTTGAAATAACTTGGCTGTGTCAGATTAGACTTACCGATAGCGATTTGCTCTGAAATGTGACAAAGTCAAAATAAATATAAGCCCGATTTTTGATTAGCTGGGGCTATCAATTGATTTCTACGTTTTCAAGATTTTCATAAAAATTCAAAGTTTATTGTTGGCTTTTTTCATATACTGGAAAAACTTTTAAAATGATAGTTGATATTATGTTCCTTCAGTTCATCAAAGTAAAAATGCGGTTTTTAAAGTTAGTTGGATTTTTTCGATGCTGCTAAATAGTTTAAGGATAAACAAATATATGGAGGTTAAGTTAATGAATAGAAATATAAGATTGATAATATTAGTTGGAATATTGATTACAATATCTACAACTACAGGAACAGCAAGTGAATTGATTATTAATGGTGGTTTTGAAACAGGTGATACCACAGGTTGGTCCCTAGTAGGTCCAGTGTTTGACGGCAGTGTGACAACTGTCCATCATACAGGAACGTACAGTCTTTCTATGGGCGGAATGGATTATATCAACCAGACATTTAGCCCTGCAGTAAGCACAAGTGGTAACCTGACATTTTGGGGAAAGGCCAGTGATACTTTTACCGGGCCTGCATATGCAACAGTCACATATTCGGATGCTACAACTTCTGAGTTAATGTGGGGTGGCGGTATGATTTCTACTACTTGGACTCAATTTACTGTACCCGTAGATAACACAAAACTAGTAAGTAAAGTATTATTTAATACCGGGGAAACTATTCCTCTTTATTTGGATGATGTCTCTTTAAGTGGGGTAGCTGCGGAAAATGATATCCCAGAATTCCCTACAATGGCCATACCAGTCATTTCCATAATCGGTCTAATGTTCTTGTTCCAGAGAAGAATTGGCAAATAGGTAATTTGCCATTTTTTTTTATTTAGCCAGTCTTAGCTATCTCTAATCCTAAATCTGATCCTTAATCCCGCATCTGTGCCAAAATTTCGGCAGCCGCATCTTTTGGCAAATCCGCCGGTAGATACTATAACCCACAATTACCCACAATCAATTTTAAAAAATTCACTACATAATATTTATGTACAATATTAGAGCATCAACAAGATGCCTCGGACAGAGCGAAGCGACGTCCGGGGTCAGTGACGAATATATATTTTTAAGAAATTGCCTATATTTTTTGAAATACGCACTTTAATAATACCTTCTAACAAAAAAGGGCATGTGCCATTAATAGATCGTATCAGAAAACAGGTATTTGAACTATCACCATGCGTCCACGGCGCAAGAGTAGCCCAGAGCGCCGAGGAATCAGGATTTAGCCCGGCTGAACTTATTGATTTCAGCGTGAACCTGAATCCGCTTGGACCGCCGGAATTGACAAAACCCCTGGCAGCGGCTCTAAAGAATATCGGCAATTATCCGGACAACAGGTATCACGGTTTTAAGAAAGCAGCGGCAGGATACCTTCATGTCAAACCTGAGAACATTGTTCCGGGAAATGGCTCCTCTGAACTTATCCGCCTGTTCGCAGAAGCCGTGATTGAACCGGGCGACAGGGTTATTATTCCCTTCCCGACCTTCAGTGAATATGAATTCCAGTGCAGGCTGTTCGGAGCCACAATAGGTCAGGTGAATTACAGCGACATACTGAATGTAAAACCTGATGGCGCAAAAGCCGTTTTTCTCTGCAACCCCAATAATCCCACAGGCTCGCTCATCAGCCGCGAAAAAGTACTTGAGCTTGCCCAAAGATGCGCAGCCTCAGAGACCTTCCTGTTCGTTGATGAAGCATTCATCGAACTTTCAGACCCGAAAGAGAGCATCGCTGAATTTGCTGCTTCAAATGATTTTGTTGTTGTGCTTCGCTCACTAACAAAAACATTTGCAGTTCCGGGGCTTCGTATCGGTTTTGCCGTAGCTTCAAGTGAATTTGCTAATATCCTGAACAATATCCGCATTCCCTGGAGCCTCAACTCAGTAGCCCTTGAGGTCGGGGAACATCTTCTAAAAGGTCATAAGGGTTACATCAAGAGAACGCTTGATCTGATCGGAAAAGAGCGGAAGTGGCTCTCTTCATGCTTAAGCGCTATACGCGGTCTTCGACCATATCAAAGTGATACGAATTTCATTCTCGTCGATATCCGTGATTTCTTTATTGGTTCAGCAAAACTTACGGAAATGATGCTTAAACAAGGCATAATTATCCGGGACTGCGCTTCTTTTGGACTCAAGGACCACATACGTGTCGCTGTTAGGAAAAGGCAGGAGAACAGGAAGTTGATAAAAGCGCTTTCTAAGGTGATATCTGAATGGGGCAGGGAACTGGCAGAAAAGGAAATTGGAAAGGCGCTTGAAAAAGGCGCAACTGCAAGGAGCAGGGTGGACTGCGAGTATTATCCCTGTCACTTTGAAGGACAGGACTGCACTTTCTGCTTCTGTCCTTTCTATCCATGCGAAGATACGAGGACTGGTGGAAAAATCATCCAGAAATCCACAGGCGGCACTGTTTGGAGCTGTATCGGGTGCAGGCTCATCCACGATGGAAAAATAGCCGAAAAAGTATTGGAAGAATTGATGAAAAATAAGAAGATAAAAGATATCTGGAAGTATGCGATGGAGCCTGCACTATGATAATCCTGGATTTCTGGCTCCAGGTTTTGCTTCTCGCCCTTTTGTTAGATTTATTGATTGGTGAGCCGCCCGTCTTCCTGCATCCAGTAGTATGGATGGGAAACCTTATAAACTTTTTTGTCAGCTGCGCTCCGAAGCGGCATAGGAAGCTTTACGGGCTTTTCATGACAGCTTTTTGCACAGGGACGGTCTTACTTGCCGGATTTGTGATAGTTTCATGGGGAGAAGATCTGATAAGCCTGGTAATAGCCGCTTTTTTCCTGAAATCCACTTTTTCGATACGAATGCTTATTGTGTCTGCGCTGGGGATAAAAAAAGACCTTGAAGGAGGTATGATCGAGAAGGTGAGAAGAGACCTCAAGACCTTCGTGGGCAGGGACACTGGAAGTCTCAACGAGCCCCAGGCGTCTTCCGCAGTTATAGAATCACTCGCAGAGAGCTTCGTGGATGGCATCCTCTCACCGCTGGTTTATTTTCTCCTGTTCGGTCTTCCGGGCGCACTTGCATACCGCATGATAAATACCCTTGATTCAATGGTGGGCTACAAGAAAGAACCGTTCATAGAACTGGGTTACGCAACAGCTAAGCTTGATGATATCGTTAACTGGATCCCGGCGCGGCTGTCGCTTATATTTATCTTCATGGCATCAGTTTTCTTCGGGAAGCCTCTGGGAGCTGTCAGGACCTGCATCAGAGACCATGGCAGGACAGCATCGCCTAATTCAGGATGGTCTATGGCAGCGGTCTCAGGCGCGCTCGGAGTGAGGCTTGAGAAGGTGGGTTATCATGTTCTTGGGGCTCAGTATGATGAGCCAGGGCCGGTTCATATTAAGAGGGCAGTTAATATAGTTGTTTTTTCATCATTACTTGTTATAGCAGGAACCTTTTTGATAGGTAAGGTGGCTTTGATTAGATTTTGAAAAAATTTATACGGAGAAGCGTTATTCAAGACGTTATAACTGAAAAAAATAGGAACCACAAATGGACGCAGAAGATTACAGATTAAATGCTATATCTGAGAAAATTATCGCGGCTGCATTTGAAGTTAGCAATGTTCTTGGGGTTGGTTTCCTTGAAAAAGTCAATGAGAATGCTTTAAATGTAGAACTTAAATTGAGAGGAATGGAAACGTTACCACAGGCACCTTTAAAGGTTCACTATAAAGATAATTTAGTCGGTGATTATATAGCAGATATTCTTGTTAATGACGAAATTATCGTCGAACTAAAAACAGTCAAAGAATTAGATGATATCCATATTGCTCAATGTTTAAATTATCTTAGAATAACAGGTCTCAAACTTTGTTTGTTGATAAATTTCTATAAGCCAAGGG
>JAHIFK010000044.1 GCA_018900975.1 Methanobacteriota archaeon | reverse complement strand
TTTACAGGATCAAGGCTGTAAACCATGTTATATCGTTTGATGTGGGTCGCTGAATAACGTAAAGTACATAATGGATTTAGATTTTCAATGGCTTTTTTCCTGAGTTCTGTTTCCATGTTCTGCGGTTCATCCACGATCACAATAGGGCAGGTCGCCTGAATGAACTCCAGAGGTTTTTTACCCGTCAGTTTGTCATTGGGCTTGTTGATTATGTTTTCGTCCTTGGCGAATGAATCTATATTGATCACCAGAATCTGGATGTTGTTATTAACAGCAAAGTTTCTCAAGCTGGAAACCCGCTTTGAATCATAAACCCCAAAGTTTACAGGGATCTTGTCATAAATGGTTTGAAAATGGTCAAATGTAATCTCAAGATTTTTCAACACACCTTCACGGATAGCAATTGAGGGGACAACGATAACAAATTTTTTGAAGCCATATTTTTCATTCAATTCATAGATAGTCCGCAGATACACATAGGTTTTGCCAGTGCCAGTTTCCATTTCAATGGAAAAGTGCATTCCATCTAGTTCTGAAGAGATAGAAATTTCGTTTTCTTTCTGAATGGCCTGGATGTTCGCTAAAATTTGCTCAGGACTGATAGTTAATTGGTTGCCAACGCCACCTATCGGTGTTATTGTGTTCCTGTTATCCATTGTGAAGCTAAAATCGCCGTGGTTCAGCGGCTGACCTTCAAACACCCTGACAATAGCATTGATGGCATCAAGCTGATATTGCTGGTTCGGGTCAAAATGTAGTTTCATTTTTATACTGTCCTGAAATCAATTTCCGAATCCTTCAACTGTAATGCTGTGTTAGTTTTTAGCTGGTCATTGTTCTTGAAGAGACGGTCAAGAGTGATGACTTTTTTCGGCTTTTCAGAAATAACCGTTTTGATAATGCCTTCATCAATCCGTTTCAAGATCAGGATTATTTCACCGTTATTTACACGATAATAGCCATCCTTTTCCTCAATCCTTGCAGTCAGCGGAACGCCAGATTTCAAGAGCAGTTCATAGAGGATGTTTTCGATTTTGGCGTTTTTGTCCACAGGATCGGTATGCAGCTTGAGTTGTATAAAAAGTTCTTCTTCGGTTTTCACATCAGACCGCCATATCTTAAAATTGGATTCCTGAAGTTTAAAGACCTTGAAGCCCAGATCCTGCTTACCAAGATTGCTATCAACATCCAGTTTTGTTTGCTTGTCTTCTTTGATTTTTTTTATAACACGACGGATGCGTTCTTTGCCGATTTCGGCAATGGTCTTATATCCAGCTTTGTAAGCTTCGGAGTTTTCATCGCATTTTTCTGGAAGTTGGACACAAATAAACTTGCGGCTGCCGCTGTCTTCGTGGTTAATATCGAGAACAGCTTGGGCGGTAGTACAAGAACCGGAGAAGAAGTCAAGAATGATGTCTGAATCATTTGATGATAAAAATAAGAGAGTTTTAATTAGAGATACTGGTTTAGAATATTCAAAAACTTTTCCATCAAACACTTTTCCTATATCTTTTCTTGAGTTATCATTTGAATACTCATTTTCTATAAAATCTAAAGTTGTTGCAGATTTCGTTCTCTGCTTTATTTCAACAAAATAACCGTTATTATTTTTTGATATTGTTGCTTTTTCATATGTTTTTGTATAAATTCTAAAACCATTTTTTGATTCTTTTAAAACAATAAAACCATTTTTTAAACCAAATTGATAAAGATCTTTTGACCATCTCCAACAAAAATCACTTGATGGATTTCTCTTTTTTCTTTCATCCATTTCCTTACTTTCAACATTTCCAGGTCTTAAAACCATCCCTTTAATTTCAATTTCATAATCCAACGAAGGTGAGTATTGGATAGAGCCATAATCTAAGGGTTGACTTAATTTATATTTTCCTCTTATTTCTTCGAATTCATCGCAATTTTTGTAGCCTTCATCAGTATGAGAATACGAATTCAGCTCAGAATTTTCAGTTTTTTGATAACATAAAACATAATCATTATTCTTGGCAATAGTATCCGTTGTTTTTCCTGCTTTCTTAGTTACTCTTGGGAAATTTGCTACAAAATTCTCCTCCCCAAACACCTCATTCATCAATAGCCATAAATTATGCACTTCATTATCATCAATACTGACAAAAATCACCCCATCCTCTTTCAATAAATTCCTTGCCAGAAACAACCGTGGATACATCATAGACAGCCAGTTGGAATGATAATGCCCGCTGTCCTTGCTATTTGTACGGAACAGTCCTTCACGGGTCATATATCCGGTTTCGTCCCTGTCGCCGATACGGCTCAGATATT
>JAHIFK010000043.1 GCA_018900975.1 Methanobacteriota archaeon | reverse complement strand
TGGGTATTTTTCATCATTTAAAAGGATGGAATGGTCATGGTAGCCCGATTAATTTGTCGGATGTGAGGTTGATTAAACCTGCATAAAATCAATAATATATTTGAAAGTTTCCATGATGGGACTAATATAGGAACAACTTGTATCGTACTTGCAGGTAATTGCCAGTATATTCCATTTAACCGCCGGTTACCGTACCTGTCCCTATACAGCATTCGCAGAGTGAAGTCTCACCGCAGTACGGGCACGAGCATCTGCATCCTTCAAATGTACAGCCGCAGTTTTCACATATCGCATCTAACAGGTCAATTCCTCCCATGATTTTTCATTGGTTCTTAAAGTTAAGTAATTTACTGATATTGACGGCAAAAAACGCCAGGAGCGCAAAATTATTTTGAACGAGATTTAACACCAACATTGTTACAAAAGTATTTTATACATATTCCCTAAATCTTAGCAATCATGAAAGCCTTTGAATTCGAATTTCCTGAGGACAGGTATTACCTGAAAAACCATGTCTGGTTAAAGCCGGAGAACGGACACATACTCATAGGCATCACTGAACTCGGACAGTCCCTATCCAAGGGCATAGTCCATATAGACCTGCCTGAAGTCGGTGAGTCGGTCAATAAAGGTGATATGCTAATCGCGTACGAAACCATAAAAGCGGTCTCGCAGATAACCCTTCCTTTTGATTCAAAGGTCACAGAGGTAAATGAAAAACTCTGGGATGACCCTAACATCATAAATTCAGACCCGTATGGGGAATGGCTTGTGAAAATAGAAGGAAAGTGGAGCGAGAAGCTGTTATTGAACGTCATGGATGCTGCAGGCTATTATGAGAAACTGATCGCGAAAGAACGCGAACGGTATGCAGGTAATTAAGTATATATATGACTTTGAATTAACCAAGAAACAGAGGAAATATTATGGTTGAGATAGAGGGATATAATCTTCCAGATGAATTGTACTATACTAAGGATCACACATGGGCAAGAGTAGAACCTGATGGAACGGTCACTGTTGGAATGGATGCCTACGGCGCGAAAGCTGCGGGCAATATAGAGTTCATAGATCTTCCTATGGATGACGACGAATTTGAGTTCGGTGAGGCTTTTGGTTCGCTGGAATCTGCAAAATGGGTCGGTGGACTTCTCATGCCTGTAGGGGGAACGGTGATAGCAGTGCATGATGACATTGAAGATGACCTGAGCCTCCTGTCAGAAGACCCCTATGGAGAGGGCTGGTTGATCAAAATAAAGCCGTCCAACCCGAAAGACGAACTGAAATTACTCGTTCACGGCGACGATGTTGGACCATGGCTCAAGAAAGAGATACAGAACAGGAAGAAAAAGTAATTACCAGTTGTCATCTTCTTCTTTGAACTCATAATCCACTACTTCAAGCTTTACCTGCTCCCCTTTGTTATTATAGCAGGTCCAGCTCGCTTCATTGAATGGCGCGCCCACGATAATGTGGTATGTTCCTTTCCTGTCGAAAAGCTCAAGATCATAAGTGGAAGGTCTCCTATTCCCAGACGGATGGCTGTGCACAGTTCCTACAGTTGAAATGTTGGGAAGCATGAACAACTGCATCGTTGCGTTATCTTCGCCCGACTCTGTACCTGGGACTAGCACCACGTCTGTTATGACATCTCCCGTTACCGAGAGCATCCCCGCGAATTCATCAGGCACGGAAGATTTGCTGGCTTCAAGTATGAACTTTAAAGTGTCCCTTGCGATTTTCATATATTTCCATCGTGAAAAAATACCTATTGAAGTGAACAGTAATAAGTCTTCGGCATAATATGATTCATATATGCCAGAAAATCTACACAATTTTGAAGTTATACAATTTAGAGGTTATTCAACGTAAAGATTAAATAGACATAATTATAAAATAATGTGTAGATAACATGGCTGAAAATAAAATACTATCATACTTTCCAGTCCTTGCGTTCGGTATAGGCGCTGTGATACAAAGTCTTGGAATAATGTCAGAAAGTAATATAGGTGCAGGCATGACCGGATATATTTCGATCATTGCTCTGGGAATCCTTCTACTGGCATCCTATTTCTTATATTTGAAATAGCTGA
>JAHIFK010000042.1 GCA_018900975.1 Methanobacteriota archaeon | reverse complement strand
TGCTTGAACCTGTAGTGGTAAAGCCGGACATGGATTCAAAAAGCGCATCTACCGGAGAGAGACCTGCCAGAAGAAAAGGTCCGCCTCCGAACATAGCAGCCATGAACCAGCCCAATGCTACTATTACAATGCTCTCCCTGTGGGAAAGCTCCTCGAATTCTGATCTGAATATTTTTTCAAGCAGCAGACCGGTAAAGAATGTCAGTATAGACGAGAACGCAAATATCCGAATGGAGGCGGGCTCCTGATAATACAGTGCCACAAGAAGAGGCGCTAACAGGGAAATGCCAAGGAACTTTATCACGGTTCCCAGTACGTTCAAAATAACCCTGTAATTCATGTACGTTCAGATTCGGGTGTGATTTATTAAACCTTGCGGGAGTTTGTGTTGAGGATGATTTCCTTATACGACATATCTGAGTTAATGTTTCAAAGAATTTTATCGAATTTGCTGCATGCTCATTTCAAACCAGTATGAATTTTACCCCGGCAATGACAAGCACCACCGCAAGCAGGCTGTAGAGCGTGGTATTCGTAAGTCTTCTGCTGCCAAGAAATGAACCGATAATACCCCCCAGCATTGCTGCAAATGCCCAGAAGTATATCTCAGACGGCAGGGATCTCTCGCTTGTCAGATGCCCCGCAAGACCTGCAATGGAGTTCATTAGAATAAAAGCAGCAGAAACCGCAGCAGTCTGCTTTGTGCCTGCCCATCCCATTAATAATATCAGGGGGGTCAGGAAGATGCCGCCCCCCACACCCACGGTCCCAGAGAGCAATCCGATCCCTGCGCCCGAAATAATCGCAAGATGGACTGGTACCGGTCTGGACACATTTACAATGGCGGTCTGCCTCTGCCGATAAAAGTGGTAAGCTGTGAACAGCAGGACAAGACCTACAATTTGTTTGTAAATATTCCCTGGAAGGGACATAGCCCCTCCAATAAATGCAAAAGGGACCGAACTTACAGCAAAAGGCCAGAACTTATCCAAGGAAAAAAAGCCTGCCCTGTAGAATTGAAATGTCGCGATCGTCGCCACAAGGATATTCAGTGTCAGAGCCGTGGGTTTCATTACTTCAGGGGCAAGACCGAACAGAGCCATTGCCGCAAGATATCCTGAAGCTCCGGCATGACCTACCGACGAATACAGCAAGCCTGCTGCAAAAATAAGGATGGAAAGATATATTATGTCGTCCATGGCGTTCTTTATTAAGGCGTGATCAGCTCTTTTTCCATATTATCCAGCAGGAGGTTCAATAGTTTCTGTGTCTCTACGACATTATTGTTCTGCAAGATTATTTCATCAGGTTTCTGTATATATCTTCCTTCCACTATCTCACTGCCGCAGTTCCTGAACATGAGGTCAATGCTCTTTGTTGAGTATTCGAGGTGGAACTGAAGTCCTATCGTTCTGCCGTACTCAAAAGCCTGGTTCGCGCAAGCTCCACTCTTTGCGATCCTCACGGCGTCGGGAGGTATCTCGAAAGTGTCGCCGTGCCAGTGAATAGCGGTGAATCGGGGTGGGAAAGAACTGAAAATCTGGGAATTTCTTGCTTCTTCTGTCAATGTCACCGGGAACCAGCCGACCTCTGCGTATCTGTTCCTGCTGACCTTCCCTCCAAGTACATCGGCTATCAGCTGGGCGCCAAGGCATATCCCAAGTACTATTTTTTTTCCTGCGATAGCCTGTGCGATAAAGTTCTTCTCATCTCTTAACCAGGGGTATTTTTCTTCCTCATATACATTCATCGATCCTCCCATTATGACCAGCCAGTCAATATCGGTAATATCCGGAAGTTCTTCGCCGTTGAAGAGCAGGGTTCTTGAAATGATGTGACCTCTGTTCTTTGCCCATATTTCGATGTTAGCCAGGCCTTCAAAGGGTTCGTGTTCAAGCGAGTGGATCCTCATAATTATCTGATCTTTTTCCTGTGAGTTCTTCTATTTCAACTTTTATAACTGTTACATTCCTGATCGAATTTTCTGGAAAAACAAACGACTCATCACTGTAATGTCTCAGGATTATATTTAATGCATTTATTTTTTGCTGTGATCCATCGATAAAATATGCTTTTCCATATCCTATTACGCTTTTATATCGCACATCCCAGTCGCAGGGATTTCCATTTGTTATCAGTCCCTCATAAATATCAAATTCAAAACATACTTTATTGTTTTTCTTTATCAGATCGATCTTCTTTCCGGCATTTGCTGAATGGAAATAAAGATTCTTATTACTATATCCAAAACATACAGGGATAATGTAAGGTAAACCGTTCCCTGAAAGAGCGATCCTGCATATGGTAGAGCTATTTATGATCTCCTCGATCTCTTTATTATCCTTGATCTCTCTGTCTTTTCGTCTCATTGTTGTAGGTCTTTTTCAGTATCTGCTTTCTGCATTGAACCTGTATGTATGAAGTATATCATCTGCCCTGATAATACCCACTTTCTCTCCATGTTCCACCACAGTTACGTGCGAGGCTTTGCAGCGCTCGAACACCACGATGGCGTCGGCGAGCCATTTCTCCGAGTCAATTGTCAGCTCTGGTGAGTGCATGATATCATCCACTGGAATATCAGGATTTGCTTTATCTGCAACTGTCTCCATGATATCCTCCACAGAAATTATACCGGCTAACCTCTGCTTTCTGCTGACCAGAACACTTGCGACTTTATTCGTCTTCATGAGATGTGCAGCCTCGCTGAGTTTTGTCCCGGTGGGAACTACCACCGGGTTTTTCAGGAGGATGTGGCTTATTTTGGACATAGTTATTTTTGCCTCGTTTAGTTTTATCACCGCAAAGAACGCAATGGGCGCAAAGCGGAGCAACAATAATCTTTGCGTTCTTTGCGAACTTTGCGGTGGGGGTTTTCTATATTACCTGCTTCTCACCCGACCCTGACCTTCGGCTCGCATACTATATTCTTCTTCGGGCACCCCCGCGCGCAAGCGCTGCAGCCGATGCAGTTCTCAAGATGCGCTACTGTCATGACCTTGGCGCCGCAGAGGTCATCGGCATTTGGGTGGTCGATATATTCGAACACCCCGCGCCCACAGGCTTTAAAACATTTTCCGCAGCATCCGCAGTCATTGATATTGCTTCTCACAACAAAGGCGGGAGTCCAGCTCTCGCCCGATGCTGTTATTCCTGTTATGTATTCCATAAATCCTCACTGGTGCAGCTTGTTGGGGTCATACTTGTGCCCCAGGATAGCGTTCGTCATCTGGTCAAGCAGGTAGATCGAGCCGTTATATCCCAGGATAGGATAGCGATACACGCCCACCCGGTCATAGACCGGGAATCCGAAGCGCACAAGCGGAACGCCCTCATCATCTGCCACATCCGTGCCCTTGGAGTTGCCAAGTATCAGTTCAGCGCCGTGAGTTTTCACGACTTCGTGGAATTCATACAGGTCTGTACCTTCAAGGATCTGTGTATCTGTCTTATATTCAGTATTTACCGCCTTTATGTCGGGCGCAAAGTCCTTATGCTTCGTGGCAGTCATCGCAACGGTTGGGTTCATCCCGGCTTCAGCGCAGAACCTGACGATAGCTGACACGAGATCAGGGTCTCCGAAAATTGCGACTTTTTTCCCATACATATAGTGGTGAACGTCCACCAGGCTATCTATCAGGCGCCCGCGCTCCTTGATTATCTCTTCAGGGATCTTTGCGCCACTTAACTTGCAGATATTCTGCACGAACCTGTCCGTGTTGATGACTCCTATGGGCGCAGGGTCAGGCACATAAGGCACGTTGAACTTGTTCTTAAGAGACGTAGCTGCCGAACCTGCTGTCCTGCATATCGCTATTGTGCCCAGTGAGTTTGCGGAATCTGCGATGTCGGAAAGACTTGTCCCCCCATCAGGCAGGACAGGTTTGTGCCCTCCAGGCAATATGGGGGTATCAAGGGTTTCAGAGATATCTGACAGGAATATGCTTTGCACATTCATTAAGCGCAGCATGTTCTTTATCTCCCTGATGTCGCCGGGATTGATTATTCCCGTGATAATGTTTATTTTGTTGTTTGGCTCACCCTTTACTGCCAGC
>JAHIFK010000041.1 GCA_018900975.1 Methanobacteriota archaeon | reverse complement strand
ACTTCCTTTCGTATCTCTTCAATCTCCTTTTCGCCATATCTTGCTCTTGATTCCCTGCTTGTGTCCTGGATTATCTCTGCATCCCGTTTTATATTGTAGGTCATGACTACTTCTGAGTATTTTTTCGGCAGCCACTTATCCAGATATAATTTATAGTAGGCGCAGGCTTTCCTGCTTGCTGTAACTACCATGGCTTTGTACTTTCCATCTACGTTCTCTTTAAAGTGCTCTGCGATATCTCTGGCAACAAGCTCGATCCTTTTGGGGTTTTCAAGGAACATATTTATTGCATTGAGCCGCTTCTTTACACCCTCTTCCACACTGTCCCTTATATCATCAGGCAGCTCCTCAAATTCCACCTCAAGGAAAGTCTCAAGCATATCTTTTTTCAGGTGAACTTCCTTTTCAAGCCTTGGCTGATAGACGAGTTTTACAGTGAAGCCGTCATGGATCGAGTCTGTTATGAAGTACCTGTCAAGATATTTCTCTTCCGGCGGATAGCTGAACTCAAGATAGGTGTCCTTGCCTTTTTTCGATATCGGGGTTCCGGTGAGTGAAAAGAAGAAGGCATTTTTCAGGATGGATTTCATTTGCCCTGCCATTGTCCCATACTGGCTCCTGTGCCCCTCGTCTATGAAAGCCACAACGTTCTTTCTTGTAAGTATGGTCTCTTTTTGCTTTGATAACTCCTCAAGTTCTTTTTGAAGCTCGCTCAGTTCTTCTGCCCTGAACTTGTGTATCAGGGTTATCATTATGCCCCGCCTGCCTTTTCCTTCATCGTGTTTCAGGACTTTTCTTAATTCATCGATGGAGCCAATGATCTCTGGTTTTACTATGTCAAGAGAGTTAAATTCGGTATAGAGCTGCTCTTCCAGTTCGATCCTGTCCACGATGAAAAAGATAGAGGGATTTTCAAGGCTCTTCATGTGATAGAGTTTGTGGGCAGCAAAGATCATGGTCAGCGTCTTGCCCGACCCCTGCCAGTGCCATATCAGCCCTTTGTTCTTTTCGTCCTCTCCTTTCAGGTTCGCTGATACCCTGTTCACGATCTTCCTGGCTGCCCTGTACTGCATGTATCTTGCGATTACTTTTGTGGCATTTCCCATTTCCACCCTGAAGAACATGAAATTGCGGATGATATCCAGTAATGTGTCCTTTGAGAGCATCTCAATAGTGGAATCAATAGGGTCTTTTTCTTCTTCCTTCCATTGATTTGCTTTGACCTCTTCCTGCCAAGGAACGATGGGGAAATACATTGCGGTCTGCTCTGCTGCTATGCCTATCTGGACATACTTGTAAAGCTCAGGAACTGTTTTTTCATAGTCCTTTATCTGCCTGTATGCATCGAACCAGTTTTCAGAGAAGCTCGCAGGGTTCTTGCATTCAATCTCCGCAAGAGGGATTCCGTTGACATAAAGCATTATGTCTGTCCTTATGTCATCTCTGCCGTGATAGATTACCTGCCTGCTCACTATGAACTCGTTATTATCCAGTTCTTCGAAATCAAAGAGCCTGACATATTTCACCACCCGCTCTTTTTCAAATTTTATCGGTACGCCGAACTTGAGATAATTGAGAATTTGCTTTAATCCCTCATTGCCGGAGCCTTTAAGCTTCAGTTCATTCAGGACGTGTTTTAATTCCTCGTCCCCGATCCCTTTGTCTGCATTTAGCCTCTTTATTGCCCTGACAAGATTATTAAGAAGCAAGGGCTCGCTGAAGCTTTCCCGCTCAAGCTCGCTGGCAGGCACGAAGCGCCAGCCTTTTTCCATGAGTTTTTCAAGGATGTAATCCTCGACAAGGGATTTTTCAGTGAACTTTGGCATAGCTTTTATGACTTCTCCTTGCCCCTGCAGCATTTCTTGTATTTCTTCCCTGAGCCGCATGGGCATGGGTCGTTTCTTCCGATCTTTTCCTTTTTTGGTCTGTTTTCTTTTTCTTCAGATTCGAAATTATCATCATCAATCTCTGTTTCAAAATCATCCTTTTCGAGCCCTGAGAAATCTTCCTCTTTACATTGAATCTTATGTAAACGTTCAATGTTATCTCTTGAAAAATGACTTAAAGGATCCTTAGTATTCATTTCAATCTCTTTTTCGTCATCTTTTCCCTTTATTTTTGATATGAATTTTTCCTCCCTCATGAAGAATTCGAGAATTTTCTCTTCTTCAATAAATCTATTAAATATCGCATTACAGTATTCTTATAAGGAGGATTGTTCCTTGTCAGCATTACAAGAGCGGTTGTAGCTGTTGACCTGGCAAAGGCTTCCAGAGTTTCATCTTTTATGAAATCTTTAAGAGGCTCTATGGCATCTTCACCAAAAGCAATAAGCAGGCTTGGTACATTATCTAACCATTCGTCCAGATCATTACCGCGATATCTGAGCGTGTCTAATAAAAGCTGTAATGCTTCTCTATTTTTTATTAAAGCAAGTATATGGATTGCATGAATCGGTGACCAGCCTTTGCCTGGATCGGTTTGATTCCAGTATCGTCCATCCTGTATAAGTTTCCTCAAGTGGAAGATTGCATCTTTTTCTGCAGTCATTCTTGATCCCCCTCCCCAAGTTCGTCGTAATAAATTTCGCTAAGCATGTCATGGTATCCCCATCCCATACCCTTTGTCTTCGTCACGACAGCTTTCAATCTCGGCCTGAATTTTTCTATTAAGTTTTCATCTTCCCATTTGTTTAGAAGGTCAACAGCATCAGCATACATGCATTCCAGGCTGTAATAAAATTGCTCGTACATATCACCATATGAGATTGTGATTTCAGTCCCTTTTTCCACATACAGCAACATTAGGTCTATCAGGCTCTCTCTGTCATTTGAGGCTTTCCTGAAGTCACTGATGGCTTTTTTGGCGACATTTAACTTGATTGTCCCTTCAAATGCTCCTGAAATCTTCTTTTTATAGTGTTCAATGGATTCCTGAAGCTTCTCAGGACCCTGGAGTTTTGTTTCAAGCCATACCATATTATCTTTTCTGAGCTTTGCAAGCTCATTGATAAGCCGGATTAGTTCCTTTTTATCAAACCTTTCGAGGATATTTTTCAGTTCAGTTGATTTCATTTTCGAGATACCTGAATATATTAAAAATCAAAGAAAATATCCTTTGAACCGCATTTCCTGCATACTGCCGAGTTGATAAGTCCTCTGCTATCATTAAAAATTCCTGCTGTGATCCCCTGATACTTTATACCAAATTTGTTTTTCAATGTTTCGTCAAGCCAATGCTCTTCTTCTTCACTGTCGGGACATCTTGAGATGACAAAGTATCTTTCTTTGAATCCTTCTTCGCTATCACATTTAAGACATCCTCTTGCACAAAAGCCTTTCCAGGATTCTTCTATTTCTTTTGAATCACTGATCTCAAGCGGTGATATTTCCCTGATCTCGATAGGTTTTTGAGGTATTATTTCGATCCCTTCCTCCTCCAGCCATTCATTTACATGATCCATGATCTTCACGTCCTTGAACTTGAACCATCTTTCTATCTCATTCGGATAAGAGGTCAGCACATTTTTGAACCTTTTGAATGCGCCGCTTCTGGCTATTGCAATATGTAATTTTTCTTTAAGCTTTGCCCCCTTAACGGTTTCAATGAACTCTTCCATATCTTTATTCCCAACCTTAGATTCTGCATTTGGAAGATATCTATAACGTTCTTTTGAGGCTTCGTCTACCATTTCATCAAGTTCTTCTCTTTCTGCCGCATCCAGAAAATCAAGAGTAATCCCACCCGTTTCAAGATCAAGGTAATACCTATGGTCGTTAGAAGAGTCTTCAAAGGCGTTGCATAATTCCTTCAAGTCGATGGGCAATTCGATTTTTCCTGACATTATTCATCACCACTTTCATTTCTTAAATATGGATTCATGATTTTATCTCTAAACCGGTTTATTGATAATCATTTCTATTTTGTTTTATTTTTCCAGCATACATTTCAATCCCATAAAGTTCTGAAGTATCGATTTTGTTCCATATGTAACAAATTTGTTCCATCCTGTTGTGCTTCAAGACCGCCCAAAGCTTTATTGCGCTTTGAAGTCCCATGTATCATTAGCAGGTAAGACCTGAAAGCCAGTGTACCATGAGGTGCACGTTCCAGTGCTTTTGGGTGCTGCAAATTTTTTCTTTGATATATTTTTTGTATCACATGGTTCATAAATCGTATCATACTTTCACCCTCTTCCTCCCCGTCAGCAGCTCGTTCATCAGCCCTTTCTTCACCCTCTCCAGCTTCTCCTTCCTCCTGCGCTCAAGCTCCAGCTTCCTGTCAACGGCGCTCAATATCTCAGCGATGCGGCGCTGCTCAGGGAGAGGGGGGAGGGGGATTTTCAAGTTTGCTAAATCGTCTTTTAATATCCCTTTTATTGTGCTACCTTGCGCCAGAGATTTTAGTTTATGGAGATTTGTAAGCAAAAACCAATAAATATAATCCGCATTTGCTTTATTTTT
>JAHIFK010000040.1 GCA_018900975.1 Methanobacteriota archaeon | reverse complement strand
CCGCTCCGCAAGATATGCGAGCAGGTCATGCACCACATCGCTTTCCTCAGGCGCAGCCGAGAGGCGCACGCCAACGAAATCAAGGATTTTTTGACTGTCCGGCGCGCCTTCTGTGTACAGCGCCTTCGCCTGCTCCACAAGCGCGGCGCGGCGGTCGGGAGGGGTGGTGAAGGATATACGGCGGATGGGGATGTTTTTTAAGTCCGAAACTAGAACTTTTGGAAATAATCCTTTTTGAGCCTTTGGGTCCCTTTTAAGATGGTACCAGGCGATAAATCCAGAATTAATAATGCTCAGAAGGTAAAAAGGATGGATGTTTTTACTTTCAATTTTAATAGGAATAACGTCGCGACTGTAATATAGCTCATCTTCATAGTAGGTCGCTATATTTCTTCTGTCTTTTCCGCCAGTTATTTCCTGAACCAGTATTCTTCTGCCGATAAAGTTGTCAGGGTCCCTGGAAGCTGCGAGCCAAGAGCCATATTTTATCCATCGTTCACCACTTATAATCAGAGAATAACGACCCAAATCTCGGCCTATTATTTCCGGTTTCCAGTAATCGTCAATTTTCTTTTTAGAATGATATGGTTTGCTAATGACCGTCTCTTTTGTTTGTAAACCACCTTCAGGGGATTGACCTTTCCCTACTTCATATGGATTATATCCTGAGCAGGGACGTGCAAACTCTTGCAAAGGTGATGATAATGTACTAATTTTTCTAAGTATTTCACTGTCGGTTTCGTTCTCAAAAATGTTGATAGTGTGATTCGATTGGATAAATTGAGGCTGTTTATAGATATGTTCTTCCTTCGGTGGATAATGAAAACCTAATGTATCAAATTTCCTTACTAAGACATTGTTGTTAGGCGAATTCTGAATTATTGAGATTAGAGTATTAACATGGACATTCGTGAAAACCAATTCAGGAAGCCAGGAGATTTCTTTAATCCAATAGTTTTCCAGGATGAACTGTCGTAATGAACTGGCAGATGGAATAGTAAGCCAAGTGACAGGTGCAATATAACCATGTATCCCATTTTTCTTGAGTAAAACAAGGGATTTTTCATAAAAAAGAAAATAATGCTCAAAACTACCTTGTGATGCAACAAAATGATTTTTAAAATATGGTTTAACAGTGTCTGAATGAATCTGATGGAAGCCATACGGCGGATTCCCCACCACAGCATCCCACCCCGGATTCTCCTTTGGCGCGCCGCCCTCGAAAAAGAGCTCAGGGAATTCAAGCTCCCAATGGAAAAAGGATTTATCCTGCGCAAGTCTGCGCGCCTTTCCGAACCATTCACGGTTCGTCTTTTTGCGCCAGCCTTCTTCGTTTTCCCGCAGTGCCCAGAGAATATCATTGTAGCCATCTTTAGGCTGCTTATCCATCTTTGTTGTCACAACACCGAAATAGATAGAAGTATGTAGATTGGCAAAAGCCCTGATACGCTGGTATTCCTGGGAGTTAATCAGTTTTTCAAAAATATCTTGCTTTTTATGGATGTTCTCGATCGTATCATCATTGATATCTGTGAGGTTGTTGAGGATCTTTACGATTTTATCAAAAAACGGTCTCTCGATATCGACCTCAAACGTCTGCTGCGCCATGTCCTTGACTTTTTTATCTTTTTTCTTTGCATTTACATCTGGATAATGCGATAAATCCTCAAGTTTCGCCCCTATCAAACTGTTCCCCTGCTTCAGCCTGTGATCCAGGAAAGACAAAGGCTTCTCCTTGCTTATCGTGGTCAGCCACAGCCCAACCTTCGCAAGCTCCACAGCCATTAGATTAAGGTCAACGCCATAAATGCAATGCGCCACCACCTCGCGGCGCGCCCAGTCGGAAGTAAGATGGGATTCATCCGAGAATCTGCCATTATCGATATCTTTTTTAACAGCTAAAAGAAGTTTCTCTGAAAGGAACTCGATCGAGCCCACAAGGAAATGACCGCTGCCCATCGCAGGGTCAAGCACCTTCACTGAAAGAGTGGCATCCACGAAGCTTTTCTCATTTGCCTGCGCTTCTTTCCATTTTTCATCAACAGCCGGACCGACAGTGTTCTTGACTATGTAATTAACAATATAATCAGGTGTATAATACGAGCCTGTGGCTTTCCTATCACCCTTATCCGTAGCAAGATAAATCTGCCCTTTCTTCACCCTGTCAAATTCATTAAAATCTGAAAACACTTTCTTCTGCTTTCGGTCTTTATTAAATTCTTCAAGCTTTACCCATTCCCCTCCATTTACAACCATTT
>JAHIFK010000039.1 GCA_018900975.1 Methanobacteriota archaeon | reverse complement strand
CAAAAAATGAGATCATCGCTTTCATAGATTCGGACAATATCCTTCCTTCAGGGGACTGGCTTTCCCGTATGAAAAACTTTAAGAAAGTTTTATCAAACCAAGGGGTTCTGAAAGAACCCCTATACGTCCTAAAGGGGCGTAACCCTTTATGACAAAACCATTCCAGGACAGGGAGATCGCAGGGAGTGAGCCGCTGTATTACACTTATCGAGAGGAGGATGGGTATATTACGCGATACTGCGCCATGCTGGGGATGAACGACCCGCTGTGCTTATAGGAAATTACGACAGAATGAATTTTAGGATAGATAAGTAAAATCAAGGTGGATATAAATGAATACACTATATAAAATAACAATCGAATGTGAAAAAGAAAAAGATATGGAACGTATTTTTGTTGAAGCTGTTAAAATTATCAAAAAATTGAATGCTGACAAAAAACTTGAAGGAACCGTGAAATACGGGTGATTCAATGAACATCCTCATCTACAACTGGCGCGACATAAAAAATCCCGCAGCCGGTGGAGCAGAGGTAGTAACACATGAAATTGCAAAACGCCTTGTTTTAAAAGGACATAAGATCAGCCTTTTCACAGCGGCTTTTCCCGGCTGCAAAAAAAACGAGATGATCGATGGTGTGGATATCATACGATCGGGCGGTCGCTACACAGTTTATTTAAAAGCACCGCAATATTATCCGAATAATGCCTGATGAACTAATCATATACAGAAGGAATATTGAATGAATCCATTGATATCTATTATTATACCTTGCAAAGATATTGATCAACAGACTTCTGAGTGTATTCAAAAATGCAAAGAGCTTGATTATGATAATTTTGAGATCATAGTGCTACCTGACCATGAACATTCTACCTTATCCCAGGTAAAAATAGTGGCTACAGGGGAAGTGTCCCCAGGAAAGAAAAGAAATACTGGAGAAAAAAACTCAACCGGGGAATTTCTGGCTTTTATTGATTCTGATGCTTATCCTCAAAAAGAATGGTTGAAAAATGCCATGAGATATTTTAATGATTCTGACATTGCAGCTGTGGGAGGACCTGGAATAACGCCTGAAGAAGATCCGATCTTGGAGAAGGCAGGTGGTTACGTTCTCTCATCATTTATGATGGGAGGTCTTTCAAATAGATTCCGCCTGGGAAAATCAATTGTATCTAAAGATATTCATTCATGTAATTTTATTGCTCGTAGATCGATCATAGAGAAAATTGGAGGGTGGAATGAAAGATACTGGCCCGGGGAGGATACGTTGATATGTCTTAATATTGAAAAAGCTGGAAAAAAGATGTTAGAATCCATTGATGTTGTTGTTTACCATCATAGAAGACCATTATTTACTAAGCATCTAAAGCAGGTATCAAGGTTCGGGATGCACCGTGGGTTCTTTGCAAAAAGGTTTCCTGAAACTTCCTTGCGCTTCAATTATTTTATCCCATCAATTCTTGTTGTTTTTATGCTAATTGGTTCTGTTTTTTCATTTTTTGAAAAATCTTTCTTGACATATTTTATTTATATTTTAGGAATTTATCTATTGGCGGTGCTTGTTGCATCTGTTTTGGCGTTTGCTGATGGCAAGGATATGCGCCTTATACCCCTTGTTTTTGCAGGAACGATCGTCACTCATTTAATATATGGTATCTACTTTATTGCAGGATTATTATCCAGTGAGTTGGAAAGATAAAATGAAAATCGTAATTTCGTATCCCCCTCTTGAAAGCCCGAAAGGCACACCATTGCTTTCCCAGAACAGGCAGTTCCAGTGGTTCAATAATCCCACTTATATTTATCCGATGGTTCCAGCCTATGCCGCAACACTTTTAAAAAAAAATGGCTATGAAGTTTTGTGGGATGATGGGATCGCAGAAAATAAAAGTTATAACGAATGGAGAAAAGAAATCGAAAGGCACCGACCTGATTTAATTGCATTGGAAACAAAAACCCCTGTTGTTAAAAAACACTGGTCGTTTGTTAATGATATAAAGAGCATTTCCCCTGGAACAAAAATTGTTCTGATGGGCGATCATGTAACAGCACTTCCCAAAGAATCCATGGAAAACTGCATGACGGATTTTATTATCACAGGCGGAGATTATGATTTTCTATTGCTAAATCTTGCGGATCATATTTCCAGAGGAAAAGAATTAGAACCAGGAATATGGTTCAGGGAAAATGGGGAAATAAGGAATACAGGTAAGTTCACGCTTGATCATGATCTTAACAGCCTGCCATTTATTGACAGGGATCTTACCAGATGGCAGCTTTACAGTGAAAAAAATGGAAATTATAAAAGACTTCCCGGTACATATACCATGGTGGGAAGGGATTGCTGGTGGGGAAAATGTTCCTTTTGTTCATGGACTACCACTTATCCGTCTTTCAGGGTACGATCCCCCGAAAAACTTCTTGATGAGATCGGGATGCTTATTGAAAAATATAAAGTAAAAGATATAATGGATGATTCCGGTTCTTTTCCCGCAGGGAAATGGCTTCGTGATTTCTGTAATGGAATGATAGAGCGTGGCTATAATAAAAAGATAAATATGCACTGCAACATGCGTGTAAATGCGCTTTCCCAGGGTGAATATGATCTCATGGGAAAAGCGGGATTTAAATTCATATTATATGGGGTCGAATCTGCAAACCAGAGCACACTTGACAGAATAAAAAAGGGTACAAAAGTTGAAGATATCGCCAAAGCCTGCATGATGGCAAAAAAGGCGGGTCTTGCTCCTCATCTTACTGTAATGATGGGATATCCATGGGAGACAAAAGAAGATGCTATGAACACAGTCAAGCTTGCTCAGGAAATCTTCAAAAAAGGCTGGGCAGACACACTTCAGGCCACGATAGTTATTCCCTATCCCGGAACGCCTCTTTTCAGGGAATGCAAAGAAAATGGCTGGCTTATGACCGAGGATTGGGACAAATTTGATATGCGTGAACCTGTTATGAAATGCCCAATGACCGGGCAGGAGATAAAAGAGTTGACGCAGGAGCTCTACAAGGTATTCATTACCCCAAATTACATTATGAGAAGACTTCTATCGATAAGGAATATTGATGACATGAAGTTTATTGGAAAAGGTGCAAAAGCAGTATTTGGTCATCTCACAGATTTTTCAAACAAGGAAAAGAGTGATTCTTGAAGATGGTTTTCTGAAATTTTGCCCTGATGTTACTGCTCCATGCGGGGGATGAATCTCACCACAGGCAGATAAGGTTAAGTTTGTTGGGGAGAGAAGAACTGAAGTATTCAAGAAACAATTAATATTTAGTATAAGAAACGCTGATTCAAGAGGTATAGAGATATATGGATAATGAGATTAAAATCAGAGCAGATGAACTGAAAAAGATCAAGCCCAATGAATGTGGGCTTGTTTATGATGAGAAGAGGGGCATGCTGATAGCAGTTTGCAATACTAATGGAAAGATTAGTTTCATAAAGAAAAGAGTGGAGGATCTCTAAAGATGGTAATTGTGGTAGGAAAGCATCCATCGTTGTTCATTCAAGAGAGGGGGATGATAGTATCCTTAGAAGGTTCGATGTTTAAAAATACGCTGCTTTCTCAGGTTACTGATGTGAATGGGTTGGGACCGCTTGTGAGAGCGATCGTTTCCAGAGGTCTTCAAAAATTAACTCAGTTTGGGATACCGTTCTCTATGAGTTTGAGCATGGAGAGGGATACGGAAGATGAGACATGGAGCTATGTATTTGTGAAGATCATGATAGATGGCAAGAATTCGGATATGCTCCAGAATGAGGTTATACGATATGCCTATGAGGGAGTGGATCCATCTGATGCAACAAAAGTACTGCTGGTGCTGGAAAATGTTTGATCCTTCTGATTTTTTGGATTTAGCAATAGAGGGTATTGACCCCTTAATTTACTGATGTTTTATAATAAGGAAAAGTAAGCATCTCCTCCAAAGACCAAATGTGATCAGTTTTGCCTGTTGCCATCATTGGTGTTCTCTGTATATACTTCCTATTTGTAATATCATCATCT
>JAHIFK010000005.1 GCA_018900975.1 Methanobacteriota archaeon | reverse complement strand
TCCAAAACGAACCAAATCAGTTTCCTTATCTTTCCAGATTTTTATTCGTGTTGCATCTATTATTAGTTGATGCAGGTCGAGATGATAAATTTTGACAGCATTTGTAATGGCATCATTCATGATATCCCCCATGTTGCGATGGAGAATATCCATAAATTCATACACTTCTTCAAAATATTTCAGCTCAGTAGAATCTTTTAAAATCGAATGTTCTAATCGGATTTTTACCAATCTTCGTTTACTCACTGGAAATAAAGTCCTGAGGATAATAATGTTATTGAGTGCCTCAGCTATGCGTTCATCTTTAGTGTATTTTTCTAAAACTTTATTGAAATTGATGGAATTTGCTATACTTCCAAGAATCATTTCTCCACTATAGCTGACTTCTTTTTCGTTTTCAAGAGGTTTGATCTGAAGATCCGCAAATATCTTCAAAGCTTTATCCATTGGACCAAGGTAGATGTAATCGGAACTTATTTTCTTGCCCTCTCTTTGATTTTTTTGGAGGGAGATGTAGGTCTTTGTTTTTCGTTTAATTTCATGGATATGCCAGCTCATATTATATATAGTATGTATATGATATTATTTAAAGTTAACGTTTGTTGATTGTGTTTATCTTAAAAAAAGCGTAGACCTACATATACAAAATTCCATAAAAATAACTATTGAAGAAACAGTATCGGCAGGGGTGACAATTAAGAGGAAAATAGGTTTTAGAAGTAAAGAATATCAGGGGTGATTTTATAAACTGTTGGTCTTGATTGTGGGTTTTTCGAAAAAATTAGTTCTCAAAGATGGGTTATAAGCGTTTATATAATAAGATTTAATTCTTATGCAGTATTGTTTTTAAATCTTCTTCAAAATAGTTTCTTTTGTACTTACAAATGCTGAATTGTTTGGTTCGGCTTTGATTGCTTTTTCAATGTAATCCATTGATTCTTTATAGTTACCCAAGTTATAAAGAGTGGTTGCATATAATGCATTATTTTCTGCCGATGGATTTACATCAAGCGCTTTCTTCGCATATTGATTAGCAAGTTCTTTTTGATCTAAATGTTGAGCTGCCAATGCACCTAAAGAATACATTTTACTCACAGCTTCGGGGTTTAATGAACCGGGGTATAATGAACCGATAATCATTGACGTTTGTCTTTCCTTTTCCTGCGAATCTTCATAGGATTTAATTGCATTTTCGGAATGAATTAATGCAGCATTATAATTACCTGTGTCAAAATATGATGCAGCCAGATTATATTCTTGAATAAGTATTGAGGGGGTTCCTGATATCATAGAACCAAATTTTGTTCTACCATCGGGAAGTTTCTCAATCCCAGATGTTCTTTGGTCAAGGTCTTTTAATGCTTGAGATAATAGTTCTATTTGTTGCTTTGTTAACTCTACTTTATCGTCGGTTTGATTAAGTCTTTTTTGTAGCTCTTCAAATTCCTTTATTGCTTGTTTTGTTGCAGTTTCAGGAACATTGTAATAAATATAAGTATTCCCTATTCCACCACCAGTCATCGAACTTTGAAAATCTCCATAATTAATGGTTTCAGAGGAAGATTTATCTTTAGAAACCAGTTGAAATAAGCCCGTAATTAATGCGGCTATTATTAAAGCATAAAATCCTATCTTTGCTACTTTAATTTCTATAGAATCGGTAGGTTTTATGATTATATCTGATAATCTCATAAATAATAATCGAATAAGATAGTTCATAAGCATTAAGCTTTCCACACCACCAAGTTAAGATCAGAATTTCACATTACTCTCATAAAAACCATACTTACCGCACCAACAATCTAAATGAATTTACAATGCGGCAATGAATGGCATCCTGTATATAACCCCTGTATATTGATGCGAGGGATGGGATTCGAACCCACGAACCCCTTCGGGACTAGCCCCTAAAGCTAACGCCTTTGACCGGACTGGGCGACCCTCGCATTTTGCAGATTGCATAAGGTTTTTACGCACAATAGCGTCTAAATGATTATTATCGCATAAAGCTTTGGTATCTCAACTAAATTGTATATAAAATATGACCATTAAAGGAACTTATGTTCTTATCCTCAGAATGAATAATGACACTGACATTATAGTTGGAAAACTCAGGGGTTTAAAGTTCAAGAAAGGTTTCTACGCATACATTGGTTCAGCGCTTGGAACAGGAGGTTTCAAACGGGTAACACGGCATTTCAATGTGGCAAGCGGCAAAAACCATGTAAGAAAATGGCACATCGATTATCTTTTGCCTCAAACTGATGTGATATGCGCTGTCCTTCTGCCCACATATGTTGCTCTTGAATGTACAATTGCAGAAAAGTTTTCTGAACTCTTCAAGGAGATCACAGGGTTTGGATGCACAGATTGCGCGTGCAGATCGCACCTGTTCTTTTCTGGAACAAATCCCGAAAACAAAGTTGCAGAAATTTGCGATAAGGTCACTGGAATCGAAAGTATCATATTAAGACCAGACATTTAAGGATAAACATGGACATAGGAATTATCGGCGGCTCAGGATACACTGGCGGAGAACTGTTGCGCTTGCTTGCAAATCATCCTGAGGCAAATGTTGTCGCAGTTACGTCGCGAAACAAAAAAGGGCAGAAAGTCAGCGATACCCATACCCATCTTAGAAAAATTTATGATCTTGAATTTGAAGACCTTAGCATGGAAGATGTTGCATCCCGCTCTGACATAGTGTTCACAGCAGTTCCGCACGGCACTGCAATGCAGGTCGTTCCGAAGCTTCTTAAGGCGGGCGTGAAAGTAATAGACTTGAGCGCGGATTACCGGTTAAAAACAACTGTTTTTGAAAAAGTGTATAAAATGAAACACATTGACCCGAGGGACGCAGTGTACGGAATACCTGAGCTTCATCCCGAAATCCCGGAACAGGACTTTATCGCAAACCCTGGCTGCTATCCCACAGGCGCATCGCTTGCATCCGCACCACTTGCTGATGCAGGGCTTATCGAGCGCGCGGTCTTTGATTCAAAGAGCGGAATATCAGGCGCGGGTGCGGAGCCAACAAATACGTCGCATTATCCCAATATTGCTGAGAATATCCAAGCATACAAACTCACGAACCACCGCCACCGCGCAGAGATAGTGCAGGAACTTACCCGTCTTGACGGGACTCTGAAAAAGATCAGCTTTACTCCTCATGTGATACCATCAGTGCGCGGGATATTGACTACTGCGCATATTTTCGTAAAACGGGAAATTGACATGGATGAATTGACTGATATCTATAACAAATTTTATTCAAACAAGCCTTTCATAAGGCTTATCAACGGCATACCGATGCTGGGGGGAGTGCGCGGCTCCAATTTCTGTGATATCGGTTTTGAGGTCGAACAGGGAAGTGACCGAATAGTAATTATATCAGCAATAGATAACTTAGTTAAAGGAGCGTCAGGCCAGGCGATACAGAACATGAACCTTATGTTCGGGTTAAATGAAACGACAGGTTTGTGGGTTCCTGCAATTGCTCCATGAGGAGACTACATGAACGTAAAAGAAGCGATGAATACAGAAGTAATTACTTGCAAGCCAGGGGATCCTGTAGGTAAACTTGTGGAACTGTTAAAGAAACACCATATAAGCGGCATGCCAGTGGTCGACAATGAGAAAGTAGTTGGAATAGTTTCAGAAACCGATATGCTAAAATTATTTCAGACTCCGGAAGTCTCATCTGATATGTTCCTTCCAAGCCCGTTCGAGATAATAGAGATGCCAATAAGGAGCGTGATAAGGTTTGAAGAGTTCAAGAAATCTCTCGAAGACATTCGTATGAAGCCTGTAAGGGATATAATGAAAAAGAAGATTTATTCCGTATCTCCTGACATCAGTTTAGAGGAGGCGTCCGGTATGATGGTAAAATATGATGTCAACAGGCTTCCTGTAATTGAGAATGGTAAACTCATCGGTATCCTTGTGAGAAGCGATATAATCAGGGGATTATCAAAAGAATAGGAATAAAATTCATGAAACACATAGAGGGCGGCATCTGCGCGGTCAGGGGGATCAGGGCGAACGGCATAAAGCAGGGAAAGAACGGGCTTGCAATAATGGTAGCTGATGCCAGGCAGCCTGTCACGTCAGGGGTTTTCACACGCAATAAAGTCATTGCCGCCCCCCTGATCATCACGAGGGAAGCGCTTTCAAAAGGAGAATTGAAAGCTATCATTGCCAACAGCGGGTGCGCCAATGCGTTCACAGGTAAGAAGGGCATAGAAGACGCAAAATGGATGGCCAGGCTCCTTGCAGAAAAACTTAAATGCAGTCCCGAAGAGATCGGCGTGGCATCAACCGGTGTTATAGGGCGTTATCTTGATAAAGCATGGCTTTCTGGACATTTTGATGAGGTCTACGACAGCATTTCAGGTTCAAAAGAAGCATCTTCTGCCAGTGCCCGCGCTATCATGACCACAGACACAACAATAAAAGAGGTTGCAGTTGAACTTGACAATGGTGTGCGTATAGCAGGTATATCCAAAGGTTCGGGGATGATAGAACCCAACATGGGAACCATGCTTGCGTTCTTATTTACAGACGCGGCTTTATCAAGGAAAGCGCTTGATGCCTGCCTGAAAAAAGCCGTAGATAAAAGTTTCAACATGATCGTGGTGGACGGCGACACGAGCACCAACGATATGGCGCTCCTTACGGCCACAGGGTATAATGAATGCGATGAAAAAACCTTCCAGGAAGGGCTTGACCATGTGTGCATCAGTCTTGCAAAGATGATAGCAAAGGACGGCGAAGGCGCGACAAGACTTATAGAAGTAAGAGTAAGCGGCGCAGGGACAGAGGCTGATGCAAAAGCGGCTGCAAAGGCGATCGTGCGCTCACCGCTTGTTAAGACCGCGATATACGGGAAAGACCCCAACTGGGGCAGAGTGATCGCAGCAGCCGGGTATTCGGGCGCTGATGTCGATCAGGACAGGATATCGCTTAAGTTCTCTGGAAACAATAAAGAGGCAATACTTGTTGATTCAGGCACGATAGTCGAAGGAAAGCTTGAGGAGCTAAAGAGCATTATGGAAAGCAAGGAGATACTCATCGAAGTAGAGCTCGGTATCGGTGAAAACCGCGCGACAGCGTGGGGCTGTGACCTGACTTATGATTACGTGAAGATCAACGCCATGTATACGACCTGAAACTGGAAATCTGGCCTTTATTTTGCTTTAAATTAAAATCATAGTGTAAATATAGTTTTATTTGTGTTTTTAGACGTTGGGGTCAAGGGGTAGAGAACCCTGCGCCCTTCGAGGGCGCAGATGAATCGTACCCCTTGAAATAATACTTTCACACCACTAACAACAGGAATATATATTCTAAAAATAATGGTGTGACTG
>JAHIFK010000038.1 GCA_018900975.1 Methanobacteriota archaeon | reverse complement strand
GGGCTCCTGGGCAGCGGCTTTACACTTGATGCAGCCTCCCAGTCCGCTTCGTATATGTGCAGAGAGTTGCAGAAATCCACCACCTTAACAAGCGTGAGTTCGTTGGGTTCGAGCACTTCCCGTTTTATCATTGTGAGAAGGCCTACCATGTTGCTGTTCCACGCGGCAAAAAGGTCGCGCGAGCGCCACATGCAGTGCATTTCTGCATTCCCATCCCCAAGCGCCCTTACCCATAGCCTCTGGAGGCATGGCTGGTCCTCTTTCACGAAAAGGTCGCGCTCGGGGATCCACGTTATCGCCTGGCGGCGGCGCGACACGCCCTGCGGCAGGAGGTCGCGTATGGCTTTTAGCTGGTCAACGTCCGTCCCCCGCGATGGGTAATTGATGAGCCTGTCCATGTAATTATATTCAAAACCCTGCTTTTTCCAGTCATAATCCCTCTCCCACTGCTTCAGGTATTCCTTCACATGGAGTTCCTTTGTCGGGAACTGGGGATGAAGCATTGGCTCTGCGAACGGTTCGCGAACCTCGATAACAGAGCAGATGTCCCTTGACATGGGACCGTATTCAGTTTTTATCTGCATGCCGTTTTTCATAACAAAGTTCACTGCCTGCGCCCATGCATCAGCAAGACCGACAGCATGAATGAGATTAGTGGGTGGGTATTTCATGACCGCTGCTCCTTCGAGTGTACCATTTTTTTAATATCTATTCTTGTGCATAGGATTAAAGTTTAACTATCGGGACTCTACATATCGGGGATAATTTCAAAAACCTTATAAGTCCTATAAACCTACTATGATTTGCGTGGTGATTCATTTGCTAAGCGTCAACGAAAAAGGATTGGAAATCGCAGAAGAGATGATGGATTGGTCAGAGGAACTCAAAGTTAAAACCATAGAACTGAAAAACGGCAGCAAGATCATAGATTGCGGGGTGAATGTGGATGGAGGATACGAAGCAGGGCTGATGTTCACAGATATTTGCATGGGTGGATTTGGGGCAAGCTCGATATCAGTGCATAAAGTAAATGACATCCCGCTTGCGTTCGTTGATATTACAACAGACCATCCCGCGATCTCATGCCTTGGCTCGCAGAAAGCAGGGTGGAGGGTCAGCGTGGATAAGTATTTCGCAATGGGCTCAGGTCCTGCAAGGGCACTTGCTCTTAAACCGAAAAAGACCTACGAACGCATCAAATACGAGGATGATTACGATTTTGCTGTCATAGCCCTTGAATCGAACCAGTTGCCTGACGAGAAGGTCATAGAAGCTATCGCAGAGGCATCGCATGTCGACGCATCGAACGTGGTCGCACTTGTGGCTCCCACAGCAAGTATAGTGGGCTCTGTGCAGGTTTCAGGGCGCGTTGTGGAAACTGCGATATTTAAGCTTAACGAACTGGGATATGACACAACAAAGATCATAAGCGGGACAGGATGCGCGCCGATCGCTCCAGTTGTCAAAGACGACCTGAAAGCAATGGGATGCACCAATGACAGCGTTATATATTATGGCTCAGTCTTCCTTACTGTAAGGGGTATGGATGAGGAGAAATTCAAGAGTGTTCCTTCTTCTAATTCCAAAGACTATGGAAAACCATTCTTTAAGACATTCAAGGATTCAGGATATGATTTCTTCAGGATCGACGCTAACGTCTTTGCGCCTGCTGAAATAACAGTGAACGATCTCGAAACTGGGAAGACTTATCACACAGGTCACCTGAACGGGGAAGTAATACTGGAATCTTACGGCATAAGCGGGATATAACCCGCTTTACCTGGTTGTATGGGATGTTGTGAGAGAGTGGATTGACCTGGGGTTTGGTTTCCCAGAAATATTGTGAATACTACACATCTTCTATCTCTTCGATGTCAGCGATAATCGCTTCCAGTTCCTGTTTCCTCTTCTTGCTCGATGACTCCACTTTCCCATCAGCCTCGATCACAGAAACAATAATGTCGAACCTTTCCGCAGCCGAAACATCGGCGGATGACATTATCTCAGTCGGCTCATCGGATGGCGGGATCCAGGGATTGGCAAGTACCTCTATCTCCTGAAGCGTTGGCGTGTAAGAATGGATGATCTCAAGCTTACCATCTTTGACATGTTTATAGGCACGGTATAGCGACCTGTTCTGCCTGAAGCCCACATATATCTCAAGCAGCGTGACACCGATGAGGGAATTTGTGGTTTTCCCGACTACCAGGTCGCTTATTATCGTTTCCCCATTGTTATTATGAAGTACCAGAAAACCGCTCTCCTTGTTGTCATTAATTGATATTTCCATCATTTTTGCAATGCAGTCAGGAACGGTCATATCTTTTGTCGGGATGATCCTGTCAAAATCCTTTATTGTCCTTGATATCTGGTCTTCATCATAATCCACCACTCCTTCCCGATTAATTACATCTGTGACTCTTGCTCCCTGGATGCCCCAGAGATTAGATTCTATCCCGTACTTTTTTTCCTTTTCAAGAAGAGTTGATAACCGTTCTTTTGCATCAATATGACGCAATAGCCTTCTTTTCACAAGCACTTCATCGCTTGAGATAAGTTCAATGGCTTCAGGAACTGTCCCTAATTTTTTTGTCAGCAGGGATAACTGCCTGATAAGTTCAGGCTCACCAAGTTCCATGACATCAAATATATTCTCAACAAGCATTTTAACATGGTCGTAGACAGAAACATCAACATATATGGGTTCATCTTCATCAAAGATCGGAAGCTTTCGTTTTTCATAAAGCTCATGTTTCATTTTCTCAACGAGATCTTTGCTTATCAACACTACAGGCTGGGCTGCGCGCGCCCTGCCCTCAAAATAAGCGCCCACATTTTCAGAAAGGAGCTGTATGGCAAGTGTGGTTTTTCCAACACCCTGCGGTCCGATCAATATTAATATTGGATGCTCTTCCAGTTCTTTTGCGAGTAATTTGACGCTTTCTTCTTTCGTATGAGCAGAAGTATCAAGAAATTCCATCAGAAACTCCCTCTGACTTTAGATTAATTAACCGCATATTAAAAAAAAGAAGTGGGTGTTGCCCACTTAATCCATACCGTCCATTCCGCCCATGCCACCCATGCCACCCATGCCTCCAGGCATTCCTCCTGGTGGTCCGGATGACTTGCTGGACAGAACATCGTCTATGCGAAGGATCATGGTGGCTGCTTCTGTGGCTGAATCGATAGCCTGGGTCTTTACCCTCAGCGGCTCGACAACGCCTTCCTTCATCATGTCCACGACTTTACCTGTGAACACATTAAGACCTGCTGTCTTGTTGCCCTTCTCATGCTGGCTTCGCATCTCTGCGATCATGTTGATAGGGTCAAGACCCGCATTCTCTGCAAGTGACCTGGGGATCACTTCAAGCGCTTCTGCAAACTTTGTGACTGCAAGCTGTTCCCTGCCTGACAGGGTAGCTGCATACTCGCGAAGGCGCAGTGAAAGCTCGATCTCTGGTGAGCCGCCGCCTGCTACGAGCTTTTCATCCTCGATAGCAACGCCAACTACACGCAGCGCATCATGCAGCGCGCGCTCGGCTTCATCCACAACGTGTTCTGTTCCGCCGTGAAGGATAATTGAGACTGACTTAGGATTGTGGCATTCCATGACAAAGGTCATTGCCTCATCGCCGATCTTCTTCTCTTCCACAAGACCTGCTTTGCCAAGGTCTGCGGCTTCGATCTCTTTCAGGCTTGTAAGGATCTTTGCGCCTGTTGCGCGTGAGAGTTTCTCCATATCGCTCTTCTTGACGCGCCTTGCTGCATATACGCCGGCTTTTGCAAGATAATGCTGTGCGATATCATCTATTCCTTTCTGAACGAATACGACATTTGCACCGCTCTTAATGACCTTGTTTACCATGTCATGAAGCATCTGCTCTTCCTGGTCAAGGAATAACTGGAGCTGGTCAGGGGATTTGATCTGGATCTCTGCATCAACTTCGGTCTTCTTGATCTCAAGCGCTTCGTTGATAAGGAGTATCTTTGCATTGGTGATCTTCTTTGGCATGTTGGTGTGCACTCTTTCTTTGTCAATGACCATGCCTTTGATAAGTTCGGATGCTTCGATGCTTCCGCCCACTTTCTTCTCGACTTTGATATCATCGACATCGACCGTGCGCTTTCCGTTTTCGGTATCAACGACTGACAGCACTGCATCAACTGTAAGGTTGGTGAACACGTCCCTCTGTGCCTCTGCTCCCTTTCCGGTTATTGCGGTCGCTGCGATTTTCAACAGCATGTCCCTGTCATCAACGTTAACCTTAACTGCAAGGGTCTTCAGGATCTCTTTGGCTTTTGCAGCCGCAAGCCTGTATCCGTTAGCGATCACTGTTGGATGAACGTTCTGCTCAAGTAGTTCCTCGGCGTTCTTTAAGAATTCTCCTGCAAGCACCGCTGCCGTAGTAGTGCCATCCCCGACTTCATCGTCCTGGGTCTTTGCGACTTCTACTATCATTTTGGCTGCCGGGTGCTCGATATCCATCTCTTTCAGGATGGTCGCGCCGTCGTTTGTGATCACAATGTCACCGAGTGAATCCACGAGCATTTTATCCATGCCCTTTGGTCCAAGGGTTGT
>JAHIFK010000037.1 GCA_018900975.1 Methanobacteriota archaeon | reverse complement strand
TGATATTTCGACAGGCTTTGACATGGCTGTTGCCATGCGTACGTCCATGCGCAGGATGTTGATGGAGAGCATTACGCTGAGAAGTAAAAGGAATACGCCGATGACTGCGAGTGGGACTTTTGCGGATTCGTTTCGAAAGAATGATGTTTTTGCCATACCCTTCTCCTGTGAAGGCGGCAAAAGTGGTGATGCTATTTAAATTTTTCAGTTTGAGTTTACATCTTTTCAAATTTTGCCAGATCCCCGTCAGCCCTTATACGCCCCATTCACAACCTCCCTTATCCTGTCAGCGGTCTTAGGACCCACCAATCCCACTTCCATCAACTCTTCACGCGAAGCGCTCATCACCTGCTCCACGCTCCCGAAATGCAAAAGCAGGTTCCTTGCCACTGCAGGACCGATCTCAGGAAGGGATGATATAACGTATTCCTGCTGCTCTTTAAGCGTGAGCGATGTCTTCTTCCCGTGAAGACTGATATCCTTCTTCCCATCGGTCTGTTCCCTCTTTGCGATAATTGATATCAACGCGGCGGTATCCTCTTCGTCCCTGCTGAATATGATGGGCACACCGAAATCGACGGCAATACTGGACAGGACGCCGCGTATGGAATTTGCATGTATCTGCCTCGCAGTGTACAGCCCTTCACCCTCTATTATGAGAAGCGGGCGGTCAAACGTGCGCCGAAGGTCAGAGATTTGCCCGAACAGGTCTCTTCCGTCCATGAGGGTGCTCAGGAAATCATCAACAGTCTTTCTCTCGATGCCCACGCGGTCGCTAACAACATAATCCCCGACTTCCAGAGTCCTCAACTCTATATCCATTCCCAGCTTCTCAAGCGAGCGCGCCACATTGGAGCGTATCTCTCTCTGGTCAACAAAAACTTTAATTTTGCCATTCTTAAGTTCGGGTTCAGTTTTAGAAGGGAAATCCAGTAAATTCTTTTGCGCTTCAGTTGGAGTTTTTTCCTCTGCCTTTGATTCTATTTCAAAGTTCATGTTCTTCATAGTATTCTGCATCGTCCTTTCCCTCCTGTTGCTGCTCCAGTGATAAGCCTCGTCCTTTGACCCTTTTGCCATTAGTATTACAACGCGTCCGGCATGTTTTCTTCCAGTTCTCCCTTTTCGCTGGATGCTTCGTATCTCAGATGGTATTGGCTCAAAGAACACCACGAGGTCAGTGGCAGGTATGTCCAGCCCCTCTTCAGCCACTGATGTTGCGACAAGCGTATTATATTCACCCTCCCTGAATTTATGAAGTATCTCCACCTGCTGTTTCTGCGTAAGCCCCGCATCTTTGTACTTGCTTGCTTGCCCCACAAAGCGCACAGGTTTTACACCAGGCACTTCTTTGAGTGCGCTGGTTACAAGTTCGGCTGTGTCCCTGTAGTTGGTAAAAACGATCACTCGTGAATGTGGGGCCGCAGCAACCTGTTTTTCAACAAGTTCTTTCACGATCCCCAGTTTCGGGTTATTACCGTCGCATCCAGCCAGGTGATGTACTGCCTGACGCATGTTAAGGTCATCCATAAGGCGTTTTGCAGCTTTGCTCCCGCTTTTTGACAACGCCTCGTTCTGCAGCCGTTCAAAATATTTTTCAAGCGCTGATACGCCCTGGGTTTCCGCAATTTCAATGGCATGACTGACTTTGAATATCTCTGCGAGAAGAGAGATACCCTGGTAGAGCTTCTGGTCGGGGAATGAGCGCAGCTTCGACTGGAGACGCGCCTGGAGGTCAAGCATCTCCCTCTTTGATAACCTCTTCGATGAAGGGATAAGACCAAGATCGTACAGTTTATTCAGCCTGTCAGCCAGGACTTTATCCATAAGCTGCCCGAGTGCTTTTATTTCGACCGGGATGGTCACATATCTCCAATCGATGTCCTTTTCAAAAACATACGGCCTGACGTCAGGGTCAGAATCAGTCCTTATCTCGACCGCGTGTATGTGGAGCGCGGCGCAAACCTCCTGTATCTTCGAAGGGTCGCTGCCAGGGCTTGCAGTTATTCCAAGCACCAGCGGTTCTTTGCTCTGGAGCGCGTATTTTTCCCCGATATACACATATGAGTAATCCCCTGTCGCCCTGTGCGCCTCGTCAAAGATTATGCAGGAGACATCTTCAAGGCTTACCTTTTTCGCAAGGAGGTCGTTCTCGATCACCTGGGGCGTGGATACTATGACCTTTGCTTTTTCCCACATCAATGCCCTTTTACCGGGCGGTGTGCCGCCAGTGAACAGCACAACCTCTTCAGGCGGGATGTTGAGCGTGTTCCTGAAAAATGCGGCATGCTGTTCAACAAGAGGTTTTGTTGGGGAAAGGATCATGACCTTACCTTTCGGAAGACGCGCAACCATAACAAGCAGGGCTACTACTGTCTTCCCGAGACCCGTCGGGAGCACGATAAGGGTGGATTTCTTGAGAGCTTCACCTGCCAGCGATAGCTGGTATAGCCTCTGCTCTACCGTATCCGGTTTTAAAATAGGGTGATTAATGTATTGCACATCGCTCATCGATGAATAATATCCCGTATGATTATAAATCTAATGTGTGCGGTGTGAAAGTGAACTGGAAGAAAGATTAATATATCCTTAATATGATTTAACATACAGATCAATGATACCGTACAGATCAATTACTGTACAGATCAATGATACAATATAGATCAATACTACGGAGGTGAACAAAAACATGTGCAGCGTCGGTGATGCGTTCAATATCGAAATTACAAGCCTGAATGCGAAATTCTACAAGTGCAGTGACTGCAAGAACGAGTTCAGGGGCGTTGGGAAAAAAGTAACATGCCCATCCTGCCATTCGACCAAAGTGAGCCTTATGTTTAAAGAAGAATGATACCTCTAAACTATGATGAATTGCTCATATTGCGGGGAAAGGAAGGGACGCTGGGCATGGTCAAGGCAGGAGATCACACCCAATATTTCATAGAGACCGAAAAAGAGGAGATACTTCTGGCGCTTGACCCCGAAGACGTGCTTGTAGCCTCTGGTTTCGGGACAGATGAAAAAACATTGAACGGGATAAAATGCGTGCTATACATGATACGCGAGGTGGGTTCGCCTTTCATTGTCCTTCCGAAAAACCACCCTGCATCGAAGCGGCTTAAGGTCGTGGTCTCTGCCGGAGGAAGAATACGTCTCTCGTGCAGCATAACTCCTGGGACACATCCGGAACAGGATATATTGTGCGGAACTGACGAATTCCACGGGCTAGAAGTTAAAGGGGTAAACGGTGGAGTAGAACTAAATGGTCTCACAGGCGGGAAGATCGAGCGAATTCCTTTTGTGATATGAGCCCGTGGCGTCGATTTGACAGGATTTACAGGATTAGTCACCAAAATCGTATCCTGTCCATCCTGTAAATCCTGTCTGAAAACTTTAAATCGCACAAAATTAATTTGTGGCGCTTCCGCAAAACGCGATAATTAGTTTATATTATACTCAGCTAACCTCATTGTCAATTGCTCCCATATCAGGGTCATCTATGGGCGTAAAGCCTGCCGCAGCGCCTCGATGGAAGGCGGTGCGCCCACAAAAGCGCTTTTTCCGTTCTGCGAAGCAACTTCTTTTGCCATTGTGAGCGCACGAGGACAGTGCGGACATGTGGGCGAAGTGAACACTTCAATGACGGTGGAACGTTTTGGAGCCAGAGCCCCTCGCTGCCGTTCCATCATTTCTTCCAGTTTCTTTTTCCTTATCTGTGCAAGCTCGTCATCTTCTGTCATATCTCTCGTTCCTTTAATTCGCGAGGCAATATAATCCTTTCTCCTGATGTATTTTTTCCCACCACCACGTTGAAAAAAGCTAATGTTAACAGGAGTTCAAAAGCACATTTTTGAACTTGACCTCGACGGCATTTTTGCGATATTTATGTTTAGGGTTAAGGGTACGGTTAAGGATATGGTTCTTAGATTCATAAAGGAGATGACCACCCACTATCTTAAACTCATTATAAATTATGTAAAGTTTTTCGATATCCTTTGCTGATATGCCAGCTTTAAGTAGTTTTACTCTTTCCTCTGGGGTTTCTAACATTTTCTATTTCACGCGCCACTCGTTTTTCTAACAAGCCGCCTACAGTCAACTGTCTATTTATAAATATTGCGGTTTAAATCTAGAAAAAAGTTTAAATCTATATGCACATGGAGAATATCGATATAGTATAAGGTCATATCCACAGGAGGGATACAGTTGAACGAAATAATATTCAAAACCGCAAAAATAACACGTCCTGAGGACAACCAGATAGAACAAATAAAGAGCATTTTTCCCCATATCTCGCCTGTCAGGGCAGGGGACATCGTAGCTGTCAAGATCCACCCCGGCGAATACGGCAATACCACCCACATAAGACCTGTCATCGTACGTACCGTTGTTGACCTTGTGATAAAGGCTGGAGGGATACCATTCGTTACCGACACCACCACGTTATACAGGGGGATGAAACTAAATGCTGCACAGCTTATAACTGGCGCTGCAATGAACGGCTTCACCCATGCAAGCATGAACGCGCCGTTCATCGTGGCAGATGGGCTAAGGGGAGGGGACGCAAAAGAGGTACGAATAGATGGAGAGATCTTGCGCAGCATCACAGTTGCATCCGCCATAGCGGAAGCAGACTCCATGATAGTGATATCACACGGAAAAGGACATCCTGCATCAGGCTTCGGGGGCGCTGTGAAACACCTGGGAATGGGCTGCCTTGACCGCGCCGGCAAGATCAGGGTTCACGAACCTGGAAAACCAAATATCGACCCTGAAAAATGCACTCAGTGCGGCGGTTGCGTGGAAGTTTGTCCCTGGGGCGCCATTACCCCGCCTGAGATAGATCATTCAAAATGCTGCGGAGAACTGTCATGTGCAGATGCATGCCAGCAGGAAGCCATAATTCCACCACCTGATGCAAGTGAGAAAATGCAGAAAAGGCTGGGTGAGGCGGCGATGGGGCCGATAAAGGCACTCGCTGGACGGATAGGGTATATAAACTGGGTATATGACCTCACCCCTGGATGTGACTGCTTTAATTTTTCAGGGGAGCGTTTCGTTGAGGATATCGGGATACTTGCAGGGAAAGACCCGGTAGCCCTTGATGCGGCGACAATAGACCTCATTAATGAGCGAATGAAAATTATCGGCAGTTCTATATATAATGTTTGGGGGGTTGACCCGTTGATACATATCGAATCCGCTGAAAAAACAGGATGCGGAAGCCGAAAATATAATTTGATCGGCGATCCATTGCCTCACCCAAAACTTTAATAACCACATGAGTCAAAGTATAGTTGGAGACTAGTAATAGACAATCGTAATAGACAATCGTAATAGACAATCCTGACCTTTTAAATGGTCAAGATGCATAGACCTGGAAAAACCGAACAGATGCGAGGTAAAAATATGTCAAAACTAGATAAGAGAAGTCTGGAAAGAAAGGGTGAAAAAAAACAGAAGATCCTTGAAAGTAAATTGATGGAAGAGCATCTTGTGGATTTAACAAAAGTAAGGGGAGAGGTGGAAGAACTTTATGAGGAATAAAGGGTGAAGGTAAAGGTTAAAATCCTTTCCGGCGGTGTCAAAGAGCAGACAATGGATGTCTGCGAGGATTCAACGTATGAAGAGCTGTTGCAATCTCTTCATATCAATCCTGAGATAGTTATCGTATTTCGCAGCGGTGTTCCCGTTCCCCTGGATGAGAAACTGACCTGTGATGATGTAGACATCCTGAGGGTGGTTACCGGAGGAAGTATTTCAGGAAATGATGGTAACTGGAGGAAATCGATAACTATAAATTCTTATAACGACTCCATCTTTACGGAGACGGTAACGAAGGGTACCGTTGATATAAATGAATGAAAAAATATCCGAAATCCATCAAAAACGACCAGTATTTATAAAGGGGGGGAAAAAAGAAATGCAAGAGCTTGAGAATTGGGTTATTGAAGAATTCTACGTTCCATATCAGGCATCTTAATTTTTTTTGAGGTGAGTATGGAAGTAATGGGAATATGCAGTATCTGTGGGCGTCCGGGAAAACTACATACCTGTATGCTGTGTGGAAAAACCGTTTGTTCCCAATGCATTACAGCACAAGGGGCGTGCACAATGTGCGCGCACGGCAGGCATCATTCCGCTTCAAGAACGTAGAAATATCGGGACGAGATCGAGTCGCTTATAGATTTTAGAAGGAGCGGTTTTGCCGAATCCACATCTGCAGCTATGCCGAATACCCCCAGAGGTATGGAAATTGAAGCGTGGAATGTGCCGCCTGCGACATCGCCCCAATCCCCGAAGGCTTTTTTGAGGATATTTTTCATATTAAGCTCCATATTCTTGGATTCTACGTAAACGTATATCTTTGTGGCATCTACCGCAAATACAAGGGCGGTAGATAACCCTTCAATATCCAGCATGTATTTGCATACCTTGGGGATGGTAGTTGTGTCCTTCACAAAACCAACAGTGGTAAACAAGGAAGCACCTTTAATTATTTTATTGCCAATTGCACGCGATAGATCTTCGAAAGTCTCGATCTTTGTTGAAGGATGTTCAAGGCTGTTAAGAAGCTCCTTGTCCATGGACCTGTGGATATACCAGTATGCTTCGATATCCTCAAGCGTAAATTTCGTAACCAGGGTCTTTGTCTTTTCCCTGATGGCAAACAAAAGCAGGGTTGCCAACCGCTTGTCTATTGCCACTCCAAACGTTTTTAAATAGTCTATCATTATGCTGGACGTTGTATCAGTGGTGCGTATATCCTGATATTCACATCGGATATTTTCCGTGTTACCAAGCGTATGACCGATAACTATTGTAGGAGTGATTTTTTCACCGGTCAGCTCTGTGGGCAAAAGGTCCACAAAAGCTATGTCTTTCTGGGACTTCGATATGACTGGCGTGTTCTTCACGTCGTCCCCGAGTATGTTTATAAGAGTTTTGTTCTGGATAGCGCCGGTATAATAAATTGTAGCATCCATACTGTAATGTTCTGCGATCCGCTTTAGAGCAAGAGAACCTGCAAGCGAATCTGAATCCGGGTTGTTCCTGGTATAGATTATGAGGCCCTCACCTTGCTGCGAGACAAGCTTTTTAAAAGCTCTCTTTTTCCAGAAATTCAATCTCTTGCCCATCTGGGAGTATATTTAACTTTCTTTCTGGATATATGTTTTGTCACCAGCATCTTTCACAGCGCTCATCTTTTTAAGTATCCATGCTTTTTTCCTGTAAAACCCGAGGGGGTGTGAGATCCTCTCACACAGGGTTTCTTTGCCAATACAGTTCCCGTACGTTACCATGGTCGCGCAGGACGGTGATTTATAAACCGTCCCTGTGGCCCCGTGTATGTGCATTACCTGGTATCGGGTGCGCTCCTCATCGAAATCAGGTGAGACCCTGAATAATCCGATGATCCCATCTACGTTCATCCCGATATTCAGTAGAAATGATGTGAGAGCAAACCTCATTGAATGAGACAGGTTCACACCAGACTGCGCTCCTGATAGGGCATGAGCCATGCATGGGGGGAAGCAGTCAGGCATTATCTCACTGAACTCACCTATTTCGAACTCGGATTTGCGTACATCCAGAACAGCACGTATTTCCTTAACATGTTCATCAAGAGCCGCGCATATCTCTGGAGGCACATCAAGCGGCAAGCCTGATTCGATCCGCTTCCTGATCGCCTCTTCAATGATCCGAGATAATTTTTCCCTGGAGAGATGCACCCATCCATGATCCATTTTCCGGTTTATAAGTTTCCATTCATGCTCATGAATAGCGCTTGCATGACGGATGTAATCGGTAAAATGAATAACGTACTCTCGCCCATCTATCTTTGCAGCGATATCGAACTCTTCTGCAAAATCTTTAAGATCAATATCCGGAAGTTTCTTTAACGTCTCATAGGAAGATTTTGCCTCAGCCAGTGCATATCGCTTTATAAGGTAGTTATCGTTGATGCATGAGACAAGTATCCTGGCAACAGGATACGAAAGTAATTCCTTTTCAGCGCCTGTCCTGTCCGTGCACACGGATTTCTTTATCCCTTCCCCGATCGCGGAAAGAACGCGCTCTTTCCCGCGCTCCCTAACCTGTCCGAACACACGATCGAAAAACAATTCATCGAGTTTGAAATCTAAGGCTTCCACATATTTTAAAGCCCCGCTGACATAAGGAAATTGAGCAAACCCGAAAACGTCCATGTCCTATTCAGATTCTACCCTGGGAGCAAGCATGTAACTAACATCGCCGTGCCCCTCTGCGATCTTGAACCTGATCTTCAGAGGATAATCCTTTCCAACATCGATAATTACTTCCGGATTTTTTCCTGCGATCTTGCTTATATCAGTAAGATAATCAAGCGAGAACAGGGACTTAGCTTCTCCGGGTTTGAAATCTACCAACTGGTCTTTTGTCATTTCAAGCTGGACATTATCAGTATCGCCTTCGGCTTCCATGAAAAATATCTCTCCCCTGACGCCAATTGACATGTAATCACTCACCTTTTCAGCTGCTTTAACTGCTCTTTTCAGGTCCTCTCCGCGGATCACGATATGCGCAGGAAGATCAAGTGTTGGAACTTTAGGTTCTTTCCTGATAGATGATGGGTCGAGAAGTGACATTGTATACGATAGCCCGCGCATCCTTAGAACCAGTTTGTGCGCAGTTTCGTCAAGTTCAAGTTCGAGGCTGTCCCCCTTATCAGCCATTTCCATTATACTGTTCAGTTTAGTAAGATCTATACCGAGTTCGCCCTCTGTCGCTTCAAAAGATGCAAAGGCATCTGCTGCAAGGTCAAGACTGACCATGGCGACATTTGCAGGGTCGACCGCTCTGACAGATAGCCCATCAGTGTTTAGTTTGAATTTTGCTTCATCCACTAGTGTTGATACGGATTCAATAGCTTCCTTAAGTTTTTCTGCGCCAATTACTGCCTTGAACATTTTCAGCCTCCATCTTATATTATAATCCATTCTATTAATAAATTACCCTGTCATCCGATAGAATTATGGGACTATACACTGTCATCCGATATGCGATACTTTCATATCTAACTTACGCTTTAATAAATATAAAATGACCGGACGTTCAATAGATATCGCACTTACACACGCTGAAGCAGGAAGCGACATAGAAGAGATTTACGAGAATGTGTGTACGCTGACAAGTGAGCCCGAACTCAGTTTTAATTATGCGGCAACCGAAGACCTCCAGAAATGGGGATTTTCAGAAGGATGTTTCAGTTGTTTGCTTCAGGATAAAAAAGATACGATTGTTCAGGTCATTGCCACATATATGGACCGGGAAGGTGCGAACATCGCCTTTGAGGCCAATGTGGATTACCTGAAAAAAAATGGTTATGGAAATCCTGTTAAAGGTGGGAAACTTGGCGAATCTTCCATCCTGTTAAAGAAGAAACAGAGCGATGGGGTTACATATAATCTGATCTTTTTCAAAAACAATGTTCATGCCGCGCTCAGCGCTAAATATAAAAAAGATAAAGCAGATAATGTAGAACATATTTTTGAAATAGCTAATAAGATCGAAAGGAAGATCCCGGACATTATCTGAAAAAATGAAACGCACCTAGTAAACTAATTTTTACTGCTCCGGCATCCCAGTATTCCTATTGCAACGATAAACAGCACACCCTCAAAACCAGGCGTAGATTTACTTGTCTCTTCCTGAGTCTTCTGCTCCTGTCTATTAGCGGTTGTGGGTATGTTGATCGCAACATCTTTTAGGGTTACCGCGCCTGAAAGCGGGAAATTGTCCAAAGCATTTGCACCACCCTTGATATTAAATGGTGCACTTCCTTTATAACTGCCCCAGAAGTTGCCTGATTTGCCATCATCCCATGCATTCTTGCCGCTGTTATCATAAGCATGGTCCAGGTTATCGATGAAATTATTGGAATACATCTGTCCGCCACGGAATGAGTCTGCATATATCCCTATCTGGTTTTTCTGTATCTGGTTGTTATATATCTTATTATCGAGGCATGAAAAAAGCCTGATACCTTCCCTGTAATTGTATCTAATGATATTTCCGGTGATAACGTTATTATTGCTCGAAGAATCAATCGAAATACCTGCCGTATTATTCTCAAAGATAGAATTTGCTATCATATTATTATTCGCATTATACATGCTCACACCTCCATCTGCCTTGCCGCTGCCCCCATTGTTGCGGATGGTAAGCCCGCTGATAGTTACGTCGTTTGTTTCTATTCTAATGACGCTGCCTGTTTTCTGACCATCGATTATGGTTTTCTCCTTATTTTTCCCCATTATTATGACCCCGCTCTTTCTTAAAAGAACATTCTCATAATAAGTACCTTCACTGACAGAAATAACATCTCCTGTCTCTGAAGCATCCAGAGCAGACTGGATCGTGCCGTATGCTTGTCCCTGACCTACATTTAATGTTGCTGCGCCTGCTGTTCCTGCGATCATGAATAATACTAGCATGCAAAAAAAAATCTTGTTTGACATCTTAGTCCCTCACTTAATGATTAACTATTCTATAATATAAAGATTGTGAGCTAGTAAAAGCTACTGGCTCTGATTCAGCTTTACAGTAAGTATCTGGACCGGTGGATCTACTCGCATTTTTGAATAAAATAACTGGAATTTGTAAGTTCCAGTGGTAGTGAAGTTATAGTTTCGTCTCGAGTAAACTGACTGGTTGGGTATTTTCCCATCTATTTCAGCAACCGTCATCGTTTCATCATCAAGGTTATACCATTGCAACGTATCGCCGGCATCAATCGACAGACTGGGTTCACCGAATTTGTATGACATTATCCTGGTTACATAAATATTTCCAGTTGGTTCTACAGTAACCGCTACAGGCGTTGGTGTCGGTGTAGGCGTAGGCGCCGCGGTCACGGTCATTGCAGGAGATGCTGATGCAGTGACCATGGGTGTAGAAGTTGATGAAACAGTACCAGAAGATGTGTTCGCCTGGGTATTTGAACCATCCCTTGGCTTTCCTGAACGCAGTTTTAAATTCATCGATTTTGATTCCACCTGCTGTCCATTGACAGAAAGGATAATAGTGACCTCGTATATTCCTGAAAGGCTCCTGTCTCTGAGTTCCATTGGTGTG
>JAHIFK010000335.1 GCA_018900975.1 Methanobacteriota archaeon | reverse complement strand
GATTTCTAATTTTTCAAGCATCAGTTGAACAGCTTTTTCCTGAAGAATGGCGGGATCGCCTTTTCCTCCGCTATCAGAATAAAATGATAAAGCTTCTTTCAGATCGGACGCAATTCCAAGATAATCAACAACTAATCCACCTGGCTTATCTTTATAGACCCTGTTCACCCGTGCAATTGCCTGCATAAGGGTATGGCCTTTCATGGGTTTATCGATATACATCGTGTGCAGACACGGAACATCGAAACCAGTAAGCCACATATCTCGCACGATCACTAATTTTAATTCGTCTTCTGGATCTTTCATTCTTTCTGCCAAAGCTCGTCTCTGTTCTTTGGTGGTATGATGTTTTGAAATCTTTGGACCGTCAGAAGATGCAGAGGTCATTACAACTTTGATAACACCTTTATTGAGATCGTCGTTGTGCCATTGCGGTTTAATTTTGACAATCTCATCGTAGAGGTTGGCGGCAATCCTTCTTGACATTGCTACGATCATTCCCTTACCCTCAAACACTTCCTGTCTTTGCTCAAAATGGGTTACAATGTCTTTCGCAATCTGTCGTATTCGGCCCTCGCTGCCAATCAAAGCTTCCAGTTGTGTCCATTTCGCCTTTGCTTTTTGTGTCTCAGCGAGGTCTTCAGTTTCCAATTCCTCGTCCAATTCGGCAACAAGTTTTCTGCCTTCCTCGCTGAGAGCGATTTTTGCAAGTCTGCTCTCGTAATAGATTTTTACCGTGGCGCCGTCCTCGACGGCTTTGGATATGTCGTAAACATCAACATAATTGCCGAAAACGGCAGGCGTGTTCACGTCTGTTTTTTCAATAGGCGTACCAGTAAAACCAATGTATGTTGCGTTGGGCAGGGCGTCGCGTGTGTATTTCGCAAAGCCGTAAACTATCTTCTTACCGATTACGTTTCCCTGATCATCTTTAGCATCAATGGTTTTAGCCTTGAAGCCATACTGTGTCCTGTGAGCTTCGTCAACTATCACAATTATGTTTCTTCGGTCTGATAGTTTCGGGTAAACGTTTCCTTCTTCGGGCTGGAACTTCTGGATTGTGGTAAATATTACGCCGCCCGATGCGACATTTAGAAGTTCTTTCAGGTGTTCTCTGTTTTCAGCCTGGATAGGTTCCTGCCTGAGAAGTTGCTTTGAAGCGGCAAAGGTATCAAAAAGCTGGTCGTCTAAGTCGTTTCTGTCGGTGATAACCAGTACGGTCGGATTATCCATGGCAAGAACGATTTTACCAGTGAAAAACACCATTGATAAGGATTTACCACTTCCCTGCGTATGCCAGACAACGCCGCCTTTTCCGTCTCCAATGGGTTGTTTTTTTACTCCGGGCAAGCCATAATTTTCGGGTTCCTCAATAAGATTTTCACGATGCAGCCAATCTTTTACCGAAACATAACCCGATGCCCTGAGTGTTGATTCTACCGCTTTATTAACGGCATAGTACTGATGATAGGCAGCGAGCTTTTTTATGGTTTGAATAGTTATGATGCCTGTTTCTTTGTCTTCTTTTTTCGATTTTTCAAATACTATGAAATGGCGGATAAGGTCTAAGAGGGTCGTTTTGTTCAGCATCCCTTTAATGAGAGTTTCCAACTGACCAGTTAAATGCGAGGCTTCAACCTTGCCGTCTGAGCTTTTCCATGCCATAAAACGGCTGAAACCGGAGGAAAGGGTGCCTGCCTTTGCCTCCAGACCATCGGAGATGACCATGAAACCATTACAGGCAAACATGCCGGGAATTGCCTGCTTATAGGTCTGCAACTGTTTGAATGCAGATTTTACTGTTGCGTTCTCGTCAACAGGATTTTTTAGTTCGATAATCACCAGCGGCAAACCGTTAACAAAAAGAATGATATCGGTGCGTTTGTTCACATTATTTTCAATGACAGTAAATTGATTGGCGACAAGAAATTCGTTGTTATCAGTATTGTTAAAATCTATCAGCCAGACCAGATCGCCCCTGTCTGCTCCGTCCTTTTGATAACTTACCTTTATGCCCCCGGTAAGCATCCTGTGAAACGTCTCGTTGTTGGCGATAAGTTCAGGTAAATTAAGGCGCTGTATCTGCTTGATGGCATCTTCTCGCGCCTCTGCCGGAATTTTTGGGTTTATTCTGCCAACCGCTTTTCGCAGGCGTTCCAGCAGTAAAACATCTTCAAATTTTGCCCGTTCCGGAGTTTCGCTATCCGGTGCAATGTCCGGGGCGTAAACGTACTGGTAGCCCTGTTTTTCGAGGAGTTCGATGGCGAAGGTTTCGATTTTGTCTTCAGTTATCAGTTTCATTTTTTGCCTTCAATCCTTTTTATCTCTTTATCAAAATCAGAGATATAATATTTATCCTGTATTTTTCTATAAACCTCATATTCCTGTTCGGCTTTGAGTTTTGCTTCTAATGCAGTAACTTTCCCTTTGTCTGAAAGAATGGGATAGTTTGATAATTCTAAAAAATTATGAAGAAATTTAATCCAATCTTCCATTTTCATAAGTATCTGCCGCTCTGCTCGATTCTCTGCTAAATCAAGGTAAGCGGAAACTATACGGTTTAACTCTTTAATATGTTTTTCACTTAAATAATTTTTTGCCACAGTTACATCAGATTTTAATATTTTCCTATCCGGTGATTTCTTCCAGTTAGTTAAACCCATATAGATTTTTGATGCATCAACCGAAGTATAGATAATTTCTGCGGCAGTTTTTCCTGTAATTGCCCAGTGGAGCTTATTTTGCACAGTCATAAAAAACTCTTTTGTTATCGGAGCATTTTTATCATAATCAACAGACAGAGCATATATATCTGTTATTTTCTGATAAAATCTCCGTTCGCTTGCCCGAATCTCACGAATTCGTTCTAACAGTTCATCAAAATAGTCTTTACCAAAAACCTGATTGCCCTGCTTGAGCCGTTCATCATTAAGAACAAATCCTTTTATGATGTATTCTTTCAGGGTTCTGGTAGCCCAGATGCGAAACTGCGTGGCCTGATAGGAGTTGACGCGGTAACCGACTGAGATGATGGCGTCGAGGTTGTAGTATTCTAAATCTCTTTCAACTTGCCTCGATCCTTCCGCTTGAACTGTTCGGAATTTCCGAACAGTTGAATCCATCTCCAGTTCTCCTTCGGCATATATTTTCGTAAGATGCTCGCTAATCGTTGCTTTTGACTTTCCAAACAGCTTTCCTATTGCGTTCTGAGTCAGCCAAATCGTTTCATCCTGCACAAAAACATCGACATTTACTTTTCCGTCGTTTCCAGTGTAAAGGATGAAATCAGATTGTTGTTTTATAATATCGCGTTTGTTCATATACCAGCCTCTTCTTCTTTCAAGTCTCTCTTTTTGAGTTTTTCATAATCATCTTTAATACACTTCCACCATTCTTCGGCATCATCTACCTCATCAAATTCATTTGTGCTGAGCCAGATAGCTTCAAAATTATAAGCACGAACCTCACCAAGATATTCATTATGTCCATTTTCAAGTACGGCAAATATTCTGGCAACACCTACATCAGGCCAATCAATTCCCCCGTCAAGCTCAAATAAATCAATCTCATAACTTACATAAAGTCCGGGTTCCATTTTGTCTTTTTTGGGAAGTTCTGGCAGTTCACTCAAAAATTCTTTTGTTCCACTTTCTTCTAATGCCCAATCTTGTAAATCGGTAGCCTTACCCCAACTTATTTTCCATCGAGACATGATTCTTTCCTTCTTTATTTATTATCCCTTAATTTTTTCCACATTCTTATTCTTTGGTGAATGTGTATGATCGAAACTCTTTTTTTTCATTATCTTGTACAAAAATGACAAAATTATCGTTGGCAATAGCCTCTTCATATTGTGTCTTTAACGATTCCTGGGATATTTCATTTAACGCGCTTTTAAACTCATTGTATGGGTAAGCATATACTTTTTGTTCCTGAATATCAAGCAGCAGAACTGGATTCTTTTCCTCAAATTGTCTGTACAACATAATAATACCCTTCCAGTTTTTCAGTATCTCATCTATATAAACATCATTTTCTATTTGCATTTTTTCCACCGTCTGTAATTCTCCTTCAGAAATACTGCTCCATCTTGCCCTGATTTTACCCTCACTTCCCCGCTCATCAACTTCGGCAGCAGCGTATCACGCAGTCGGGTGAGGGGTTGAGTTTTGTATGTCTTTCCATCTGAGGCAGTTGTTTCCAAAATGGAACTAACTGAATTATCACCAGGTAAGTCGTCAAAATATCGTGTGCTGAAACGGGAACCATATTTGAATCTGTCGCTATCAATCGCAAAGCCTTTATGAATATATTGCTGAAGAATTGAAATTGCCCATTGCCGGAACTGCGTGCCGCGTTCTGAGTTAACCCTGTACCCCACCGCGATGATTGCTTCAAGCGAATAACATCTTACATTACGGATAACTTCGTGATTTCCTTCAATCTGAACTACCGAGAAATCCTCGGTAGTTGCCGACTCATCAAGTTCCTTCTCTGCAAAAATGTTTTTAAGGTGCAAAGAGATATTATCTGCGCTGCATCCGAATAACTCTGCCATTCGTTTTTGCGGCAACCAGATGTTTTCATTGGCATAGAGCACTTCAATGTTGATATTTCCATCAGGTGTTTGATAAACGGTAATTTGATTGTCGGGTAATTTTTTATTTTTGGCCATATTTTACCTTTAGTACATCAACGGAAGCTGTGTTTTTTCAGTTATTCTGCCAGCGGCTCGTTCCAGCAGTAAAATATCTTCGAATTTTGCCCGTTCCTGAGTTTCGCTATCTGTGGCTATATCGGGGGCGTAAACGTACTCGTATCCTTGTTTTTCGAGGAGTTCGATGGCGAAGATTTCTATATTATTCTCTGTTTTCAGGTTCATATAAACTCAAATAAATTCTTCCTTATGCAGTTGGCAATATTTTTCAACCTCTTTAAGCCAATTATCATACCAATACCAAGTGGTTACAACCATTACACCAAATCCCTTTGCAGGATTTTTTGCATCCACTTGTTTCCACAATAATGTATGATGATGCATATTAAATCTGGAATATCCTTTAGATCTCATTAAGCTAACAATTTGATTCGGCAAATGTTTAGGCTTTTCCCTGTCTCTAATGATCCTATATTCTTTATTCAATCCTTCCGCTTCTGGTGAATCGGCAGGAATGAACTCTATTACTTTATCCGCCTGTCCTTTTCTGTTTGCAGTTTTCGGAACATAAAGAACCCTGTATGAATATTGCGGATTATTAAACTCATCATCTGAAACACTCTCATCAAAATCATTTATGTATGCTGCAATGTTCTTTGGTAATTCAGAAAATTCTTTCAGTTGTTCGGCGTGCTCTTCAGTAATTGAAGAAAATTGCAGTGAAAAGGACAGAAACTTATCTATTCCATTTTCATCGCCGAATAATTTTTTAATGTAGTGATTGTAGTTTAAGCAGCAAGCTTGAAATCTTGCACTCAGGTAATCATCCAATCGTGTTGTCATTTGATGCTCAATTTCGTGTCTCAGCCCTATGAGAAATTTAAGATTTAATTTTGAAACCGAGTCAATTGGACAGTTATCATCATCCAAGCATCTTTCCAATTCCCAATATCTAAATGACCCTCGCTTTGTTTTATCGTATCTTTTTCTCTGAGCTCCTTGTTCATAATAGCGATATTCAATTCCTTTCTCTCTAAAATAAGAATGCATAAGATAAGTCCAGGCAATATTTGAAAGGACAATGAAGCTTTCCGATTTAAACACAACATTTGGGTTATTGAAAATTTGAACCGCAGTTAACATTGCTTCACGAGACTTCGTTACTAATTCATTTTTTATTGACCAAAGTTTACGACTACGTTTAGCCATATTATTCAATCCTCACTTCCCCGCTCATCAACTTTGGCAAGAGCGTATCACGCAGGCGGGTGAGGGTGCGGATTTGTCTGGCGTTTACAATCTGCTTATCCAACAACGGTGTCATTTTTTCTGACATAGCAGATATTTCATTATCAGAAGGTACTAGTACCATCACTGCATCCAAATCGCCTCGTTTGATATGTCCCATAGTAGTTGCATGGCTTAATGAAATAGATATGAACTCCGCTAAATGATACTTACACCATGCTAAATAAAACCATTTAGGAAATTCACTTGATGTTACTTTGAATAAGTGCTGATTTAGAACACACTTTTCGCCATCCCAAACCTTTACCATTAACGATGCTGACCATGCAAAAATTACATCACCGCCTTGAACAATGTATTCTGGGCTGACTTCTGTTGCTGCCCAATCTGAGGACTCCGAGATACCACTACTAAGTTCTTTTATTTTCAGTACGGGTAATTTATCTATCTCGTTCTTGGGCGGGAATTTTTGACATGCCAAACCATTAAGAAAATTGGCAATACTACTTAATGGCCGCTCTTCCCACCCCCCCTCCGCCTCCTCCATAAACCACTGCCTGAACAGTGTCTGTGCCAGTGCCTCCAGGGTTTTGTTCTGGCGGTGCAGCAGATCTATCTTATCATCCAGGCTGCTGAGGATGGAGGCGATGGAGTGTTGTTCGGGGAGAGGAGGGAGCATTATATCCAAATCATAAAAATCCTCTCTGCTAGTTGAAGGGATCGCAGATCCACTATCCATATAATTTATATCAACTGTTAGAAGCTGATAATAGGCAAATTTCATGTCTAAATCGGCAACTTTGGGATTAAGATAAAATGCTGTATCAATAACGTAAAAAGGAGTATTAGAAAAATGAACACCTCTATATGCCCCTTTTCTGCCAATAACTATTCCAGGGTAAGGACACAAAAAAACATCGGATGTGCCTATTTTTCCATTGGTGCCATAAACGGGATATTTACCATTTTCCCGTTGATAATCTATTAACCCTTTTCCATATTCAAGGGTTGCCAAGTCTCCCCATTTATATTCCTTCCACTCACTCATCCCGAACCACCCTCCTGATTACCACCGCGTCAAACGTCTCTTCATCCCCATCCTCTGCAACCTGAAATTCTCCTTCATAGTACTCATTTTCAGGCTCGTGCTTCACCTTGATAATACCTGGTTGATAAAAGTTCTCAAAACCACTTTCATAACCGCTGGTCAATACAGGTAAATCCTGCGGCAGGGATTTCAAAATTTCAACTAACTGACCGACAGTGAAATGGAACAATTCTTTTTTACTCATTACAATTGCTCCCTGCCACTCAATTCCGCCTCAATCTCTTCAATACTTGGAAGACTTTGTTTCAAATTATCCGGCAATGTGTGAATAAGCTGGTACTCTGAAACACCAATTGGTTTATGTATGTCGCTCAGTGCATATTCAGGTTCAAAGTCAGTTGTTTTTAACTCAACGACCACATAACAATGCAGTCGTGTATGATAAAACAATAAATCTATATAAAATTCCCGCTCTCCAACTTTGAGCGGAAGCTGTCTGCCGATATAAGCAAATCCTGCCCCGAGTTCTAATAAAAAGTGCGTTATATGATTTATCAGCTCTTTTTCAAGTTCCAGTTCATTGTAATCTTTAGACATGGTTAAGAAATCAAAGATATATGGGTCTTTTAAGGTCTGCATGGCAAGATCAGACTGCGGTTGAGGTAATGTCGATTTAAAATTTGTGATGGATTTCCCTTCGCGCTCGTATAGGTCGCTTTCAATCTGATGTACAAGAACACTGCGGCTCCAGAAATACGTCATCGTATTTTGCACATAATAAAGAGCTTCATCCGTGTTCTTACACTTTGAAATTATTGCAATATGGTGTCCCCACGGAATCTGCACTAATTGGGCAACAGCTTGTTGCCCAATTGCTTTTTGAGAGTTATAAAATAAAAACCATTGACGGATATATTTTATATTTCGTTCTGAGAAACCCTTCATATCAGGAAATTCTGCCATCAGATCGTGGCTGAGTTTAGAGAGAAATCCATCGCCCCACTTTGCAGTAGTCTGCTTCTCCACAATATCAGCGCCAAGCTCCCAATAAAAATTAAGCATTTCAGAGTTTACTTTTACCGCAGCTTTTAGTTGAACTATGCGAACCTTATTTTTTATTTCTTTCAGCCATGCAGAATAGTTTCTGTCGATATTGAAGAGTTCACTCATTTCCCACCCTCCTTATTTCATATAACCCTTTTTGTTCTAAAATCATGCGCTTCTCCCGTTCTAATTCAGCCTTCAGTTCTTCTTCTGTTGGTAATATCAGGCGATATTTTGAAGCGAATAGTTGTTTGCTTTCCTTCAATACGCTATAGTGAGCAATGATTTCATCCTTTTCAGTACACAGAAGAAGCCCTATTGTGGGATTATCACTTTCAGTTCTCATTTTGTCTTCAAATAGACGCACATACATATCCATTTGTCCGATATCCTGATGGGTGAGCTTTCCGGTCTTTTCCTGCATCTCCTCGATGACAGGCGCTTTGTTCCGGCTTGTAAGAAGACGTTCGTAATAAAGCGAGTTTATCTGGCGCTCAAGGGCGCGGACGCTCCAGTTCTGCTGCGCCGCTTCCTGGATATAATAAGACAGGGCATTCTTATTCTCAATAAGCAGGAGCATTTTGTAGTGTGTCCATGTCAATTCTCTCCTCAGTGCGGAGAGAATTGGGAACTTAAGGTAAAAAAGCCTCATATTCCACAGGCTTTGTTCAGAGAAGCCTTTCCCAAAATCCGCATTTAATTTGACAGAAAGATTTTTTATCAGATGGGTTCCATAATCTGCCCTTTGCTTGCCCTGTTGTTCCTCCTCTACGATCAGCTTTCCAATGTTCCAATATGCCTCCACCATCACAAAATTGATGGCGTGATAGGCGTTTTGCCGGGCAGTTTGAAGAATATCAGAGATGTTACGGTAAAGTTCGTTTCTAATTTCAGGCTGAGTGATTGCCTGTTCTTTTTTTGTGGCTTTCTTTGGGTGGTAACTATTTCTCATTATTTTTGCTCACCTCAATTCGTGTCTGTTTCCTTCAATTCACTCATCCCTAACCATCCTCCTGATCACAACCGCGTCAAACGTTTCTTCATCACCATCCTCTGCAACATGAAATTCACCTTCATAGTACATATTTTCAGGCTCATGCTTCACCTTAATAATACCTGGTTGATAAAAGTTCTCAAAACCACTTTCATAACCGCTGGTCAATACAGGTAAATCCTGCGGCAGGGATTTCAAAATTTCAACTAACTGACCGACTGTGAAATGGAAGATTTCTTTTTTACTCATTTACAATCCCTCAGATACTTTGTGATATTCTCTCCCCATGGAATCTGCACTAATTGCGTAGCAGCTTGCTTCGTAATTGGCTTTTCTGACTGCAAAAGAGCTTGTGATGAAATTTGGCCAACCGCATGGGTGTATAATCTTTTGGTGTAGGAATCCAAAAAACCGCAGATGAACGCAAATGAACGCGGATACGCTATCACAAATCTGCGTTTATCGGCGTTTATCTGCGGTTTCTTATTTTCAAATATGTTATGATAGCCCCCCAACACCAAACTTTTTGACTGACCCCCAACACACTGCTCAGTGAAAGCGTACGAAGGTCTCCTCAATCCCATTCTATCTTCATTGGATATCACAATCTGTGATTTCCAATTCGAAAACTCTTCATATTTAATTAATCCACTTTCATCCATGCCGACTTCACCTTCTCTGGTTTAAGGTCGCATTTTGCGACTTTAAAAGGTTCATCATTTCTTCCGTCCCAACTTGAGGTCACAATTTGTGACTTCAAGTTATTTTGAATATTCATTAATTCCCCTTCAGTCTTTTCATCCCCGAATCAGTCGTTAATATCCGCATCTGCTGGATGGCGATTTTGTTCAAGCGTTCAAGCCGCACATCCTGGGGGAGTCCGTCATTGATAAAAAGAGCGTTCAGGTTTTCGAGATTGGACAAGCAGACCAACTGCGACATATCAGCATAGTCCCGGATATTTCCTTTCTTATCGGGATTCGCCTCCCTCCACATGGCTGCCGTCATGCCGAACAGAGCCATATTCAGAATATCCGCTTCATTGGCGTAGATGTTGTTGATCTGCGATTTGCTCAATTCCGGTGGGACAAGTTTTTCCTTGATGGCGTCAGTATGAATCCGGTAGTTGATTTTTGTCAGGTTTCGGCGGATATCCCATCCAAGCTGCTTTTTCTCTTCATCCTTCAGCCGTTGGAATTCTTTAATCAAATAGAGCTTGAATTCCACCGAAACCCAAGAAGCAAATTCAAAGGCGATATCCTTATGGGCGTAAGTGCCGCCATATCTGCCCGCTTTTGAAATCAATCCAACCGCATTTGTCTTTTCTATCCATTGTTTCGGCGTAAGCACAAAACTATTGAGTCCAGCCTGATTTTTAAACCCCTCGAATTCGATGGGTTTAAAATCTGGATTATTCAATCGTTCCCAGATACCGAGAAATTCAATGGTATTGCGGTTTCTCAACCAATTCTGAATGATATAGTCGGTTCTGTCAGGATCTTTATAACGTGCGATATCCGTAATGCAGATATAATCCTCCTGGTTTTTAGTATCTATGGTTACAACTGTTCCTTTTACTTCTAATTTAGCCATTCTCTACCTCGATTTTCCCAAGGTTTTTCAGAATCTGCATATTCAGCTTTTCTTCCTCCTCCAACTGCTCCTCAAATTCCGCTTTCAGGCTGGTAAACCGCTCATTAAAATCAAAATCATCCTCCTCATCAGGCAAGCCCACATAACGCCCGGGGGTCAGCACATAACCCAGCTCGCGTACCCGTTCAATTGATGCGGAATTGCAGAACCCTTTCACATCTTCATAATTACCGTCCGGATTGCGCCAATTGTGGTAAGTCTGCGCTATTTTTTGTATGTCCTCTTTTGAAAATTCGCGTGTTCTGCGGTTGATAAGATGCCCCAGGTTCCTGGCGTCAATAAACAGGATTTCATCTGTTCGGTTGCGGTATTTTCCATTGGCTTTGTTTCTGCTCAAGAACCATAGACATGCGGGTATCTGGGTATTCAGGAACAGTTTTCCAGGCAGGTTCACGATGCAGTCAACCAATCGTACATCCACAAGTTCTTTGCGGATTTCGCCCTCACCGGACGATTTGGAGGTCAGAGCTCCTTTAGCAAGTACAAAACCAGTCTGACCGCTTGGGCTTAAATGATAGAGGAAGTGCTGTATCCAGGCATAATTGGCATTCCCAGAAGGCGGTGTGCCATATTTCCATCTGCCATCCTTGCGTAGCAAATCACCGCTCCAGTCGCTGTCGTTGAATGGGGGATTGGCGATGACGTAATCCGCTTTCAGATCTTTGTGAACATCGTTGAGGAAAGAGCCTTCGTTGTTCCATTTCACCTGCGAACTGTCTATGCTTCTGATGGCAAGATTCATATTACATATTCGCCATGTGGTCTGGTTGCTCTCCTGTCCGTAAATCGATATGTCGTTTACTTTTCCCTGGTGTTCAGCAACGAACTTTTCCGAATGGACAAACATACCGCCTGAGCCGCAGCATGGGTCAAAGACCCTGCCGTTGTAGGGTTCCAGCATTTCTACCAGTAATTGAACAACGCTTCTTGGCGTGTAGAACTGTCCCCCCTTTTTTCCTTCTGCCAGGGCAAACTCGCCAAGGAAATACTCGAACACATGACCAAGAATATCTGCGCTTCTGGCTTTTGCATCGCCAAGGGCGATGTTTCCCACCAGGTCGATCAGACCTCCAAGAGTCGTTGGGTCGAGATTGCCACGCGCATAGACCTTTGGCAGAACACCTTTGAGCGAGGGATTCTCCTTCTCGATTGCGTCCATCGCGTTATCAATATCTTTACCGATTTCGGGCTGCTTGGCTCTTGCTTGAAGAAAAGACCATCGGGCTACTGCGGGAACAAAAAAGACATTCTCGGCTTTGTACTCGTCCCTGTCTTCAGGATCAGAACCGGCATATTCTCCTTCGCCCTTTTGCAGCTTGTCGTATAACCCTTCAAATGCAATAGATATGTATTTCAGAAAAATAAGGCCCAGGACTATGTGTTTGTATTCACCCGCATCAATATTCTTTCTGAGTTTGTCCGCTGTTTTCCACAGTTGTTTTTCAAGAGGTTCTTCTTGAGTTTTATTGTCGTTCTTTACCATTTAACAAATCCTTCCATTCTGGTATTATATTTTGCATTCATATCGTCTTCAT
>JAHIFK010000334.1 GCA_018900975.1 Methanobacteriota archaeon | reverse complement strand
CGCGGTGAGACCTTCCCTCACATCCTCGCCCGATAGCTTTTCTTCTCCTTTCAGGATTTTTTTCGATTTCGCATAATCGTTCGCGACCCTTGTAAGCGCAGCCTTGAAGCCGATAAGATGCGTTCCGCCCTCATGGGTGTTAATATTATTAGCAAATGCGTAGATATTCTCTACATAGCTGTCGTTGTACTGCATTGCGATCTCGACTACGGTCGTATCTTTTTGCTTCTGGAAGTATATGGGCTTTTCATGCAGTACGCTCTTGTTCTTGTTCAGGAACTCCACAAAGGAAACGATTCCACCCTCGTACTGGAAAACCTGTTCTTTCTGGGTGAACTCATCCTTGATCGCGATCTTAATTCCCCTGTTCAGGAAAGCAAGTTCACGAAGCCTTCCTTCTAAGAGATCCATTTCGAATGAAACGGTTTCGAAAATCGTCTTATCAGGCTTGAAGGTGACAGTAGTCCCCGTCCCCTCTACGATTCCTATCTCCACAACTTTGGTAACTGGTTTTCCCTGTTCATACCGCTGCTTGTAGAGCTTTCCGTCCCGCCTGACTTCAACCTCAAGCCATTCAGAGAGCGCATTGACCACCGAAACGCCCACACCATGCAGGCCGCCGGAGACCTTGTATGCGTTGTTATCGAACTTGCCGCCTGCATGCAACTTTGTCATGACAACTTCAAGAGCCGATGCATTGTATTTCGGCAGTATCTCAACAGGGATACCTCGCCCGTCATCCACTACCCTTACTGTGCTGTCAGACCTGAGAATGACATCAATGTTCTTACAATATCCAGCCAGGGCTTCATCAATGCTGTTATCAACCACTTCATAAACCAGGTGGTGAAGTCCCTTTGAATCCGTGCTGCCAATGTACATTCCGGGGCGCTTTCGTACCGGCTCAAGACCTTCCAGTACCTGGATCTGCCCTGCGCCGTATTCCTTATTCGCTGTCTCCATATTGCTTTCCTTCGTCCAAATTATTGATTAAACCATTCGATGAGCAAAAATTATTTAACTATATGAATTTTAATTTATTTTCCCATCAATTTCTCTCAAAATCGATTCTGGTACCTTCTATATGTCTATTCCTTCGAACTCTAATTATCTTCAATACATATATACCTTATTGCTTCAACGCATAACGATTTTAATTTTTATTTAAAAAAATGAAAAATTATATTTTTCAATAAAAAACCGCAAGCGGGGGGTGGTGTAAAAAACATAAATTCGAGTAATAATATCAATACGTGTGTATATTGATTGGACGTATATTGATTAGGCGTGTATATTGGTTAGATATCTTTCACTTGCTGCGCATCCCTTTCACGAATTCTCCGGGTTCGATGCATGCGCCGCCTGCTATAGTAGTCCCGACATTTAACATACTGTTGATACCAGTATGCACGTCGTCCCCCATTATAACACCCAGTTTTCTCCTGCCAGAATCGAACTTCCTTCCCCCAAGTTCCACCAGCACTGTCCTGCCGTCATGCCTCAGGTTCGCCACTTTGGTGCCAGCGCCGAAATTGCATCGTTCTCCGATTATACTATCCCCGATATAGCTTAAATGCCCTATGTGGGTATTATTCATTATTATGCTGTTCTTGACCTCAACAGCATTACCTATCCTCACATTGTCCCCTATGCTAGTAGAAGGTCTGATGTAGCAATTCGGACCTATATCACAATTCTTTCCGATGACAACAGGTCCTTCTATATACGCCCCGTTCCGAATGATCGTTCCCTCACCAGCACTGACGCATCCCTTCAATGTCGCATGAGGTTCCACTTCTCCCCGTATCTCCCACTGCACATCTTCCCCACTCTTAAGCATCATTTCATTAGCTTCAAGCATGTGCCAGGGAAATCCTATGTCCTGCCACTTTTCAAGGGAAACATATCCTGAAGCTTTTCCAGAATCTATCAGGCGCTGTATAGAGTCCGTTATCTCATACTCTCCTCTTGGAGAATGGCCTGTTTCTGAAATTGCATCAAATATCGAAGGCTCAAATACATAGATGCCAGCATTTGCAAGGTCGGAGATTGACTTTTTCGGTTTTTCAACGATTGTTACTACCCTGTCCCCCTGAACGTACAATATCCCATACTCTTCAGGCGCAGCCACTTTTTTTGCCGCCAGGACCACCTCCCCTTTAGCGTTCAGGATATTTTTAATATCCGGGATGCCTGCAAGCACGTCCCCGTTAGTAACAAGGAACCTTTCACTGATCGAATTTCTTGCCACCGCGATGGCATCCGCGGTCCCATTCTGGCGCTGTTGTTCAATATATTCTATATTTACACCAAGGCTCCCGCCGTTTCCAAAGTGATCTACTATCTTTTCTTTGCGATATCCGGTAACTATCAAAAAATCCTTAATACCCGCTGCCTTAATTGCCACGATTATATGTTCAAGCAGGGGCCTGTTAGCTATCTGAAGCATTGCCTTTGGCCTGCTCTCTGTGAGGGGGCCCATCCTTGTCCCTTTTCCAGCCGCAATAATGACCGCTTTCATGCGATCGCTCCCTTTACGATGTCTTCGGCTTTCTTATACAATTCGTCGCATCTGTCCCTTGATTCAACAGTTATCCTGATCTTCGGCTCAGTCCCGCTTGGGCGGACAAGTATCCATCCATCATCGAGATCAACTCTTACGCCGTCAAGGGTGTTAATATCTCCAAGCCCTTTTAATTTTTCAGCTATTTTTATCATAGCTTTCTTTTTATCAGTGCACTGGAATGCGTATCTTTTAATAGGATATTCAGGTATTGAACCAAGGAGTTCGCTGAATTTCCCCTCGTTCTCAACAATTTCGACCAGCCTGGCAGCAGCATAGATGCCGTCAGGACAAAGGGACACCTTTGGGAATATCCACGCCCCTGAAGGTTCACCTCCGAACTCCCCTTTTATTTTTTTCAGCGTCTCTGCCACATAAACATCCCCAACTTTCGTCCTTGAGATCTTTATACCCTTGAGCAAGTCATCTACCACTCTCGAAGTGTCCACAGGAACTGCTATGGCTTTTTTTGCTTCCCTGACTGCAAAAAATGCAAGCATTTTATCCCCGCTTACAAACTGCCCTTCATTATCAACAGCCATCATCCTGTCCGCATCACCATCATGGGCTATACCCAGGTCTGCGCCAGCGGCTTTGACCGTGCTTTTAAGCACCCCGAGAGTCTCATCCACCGGCTCAGGCTCTCTTCCAGGAAAGAAGCCGTCAGGCTGTGAATTCAGGGTGATCACTTCGCAGCCCATCTCTCTCAGGACATATGGGGTGATAACAGATGCTGCCCCGCATCCGCAGTCAACAACGACCTTCAGGTCTGAGCTTCCGGTATTTTTCAATATGATCTCGCTGTGGTCTTTGACAGCAGTTCCCATTACTCCAAGGCCACCTGTATTCTTCCAGTCCGCGCGTGTGAAATTCTTGTTCTCCAATAGATATTCTATCTCTTCCTGCTGTCCAGTGTTCAGGGACATCCCGTCCTTAAAGACCTTTATCCCGATATATCTGGCAGGGTTATGGGACGCTGTTACCATAATTCCGCATCCGCAGTCCTTCGAGGCAAGAGCAAGCGTAGGTGTCGGGACCATCCCGGTTTTCAGTACTTTACATCCCGCTGAGAGCAAACCGGATATGACAGCATGTTCAATCATTTCACCCGCGATCCTGGGGTCATGACCTATCACGACATCCCGATAAACACTGCCTATGGCAAGACCGAAATCGAGCGCTAACTGCGGGGTGATTTCCGTGTTTGCCACGCCTCTTATTCCGGAAGAGCCGAACTTTGAAAATTCAGATGACTTTGCAGGTTTTGAATGTATGTCTTGATCATTAGCCATTCTTATTCCACCGTCACGCTTTTAGCAAGATTCCTGGGCTGGTCGATGGGGCAATTTCGCGCTTTTGCGATATAATACGATAGCAATTGCACCACTACTGTTGAGAGAACGGGAGATAATATATCCTCAGTCGTTGGGATGCGAATTACTGCATCAACGTATTTTTCAATTTCGCTGTCTTTTTCATCCGCTATGGCAAGGACTGGGGCATCTCTTGCTTTTATTTCCTTGATATTGTTAACGACCTTGTCGTAGGTTAATCCTTTTGTGGCTATTGCTACAACTGGTGTGTTTTTTGTTATCAGGGCAAGCGGACCGTGCTTGAGTTCCCCTGCAGCGTACCCCTCTGCATGGATATAAGATATCTCTTTTAGCTTCAAGGCTCCCTCAAGTGCGATAGGGTAATTCAATGTGCGCCCTATGAAAAAGAAGTCGCTGGATGAACTGAAGGTATCTGCAAATTTTAATATTTTTTCTTTATTATTTAGAATACGCGTGATCTGGGCAGGCAGCATTTTCATGGCAACGAGCATGCGTTTCATTTGATCTGAGCTGATCTTGCCTCTGATCTTCCCGAAATAAAGGGCAAGAAGATAAAGCACACCGAGCTGTGAGATAAAAGTTTTTGTCGCAGCAACTCCGATCTCGGGTCCTGACCTTGTATATATAACATTATCCACTTCCCTTGTGACCGTACTGCCCATTACGTTCGTGATCGCAAGCGTCCTGCACCCTGAACTTTTAGCCTCACGAAGCGCTGCAAGAGTATCCGCAGTTTCGCCCGACTGGGTTATTACAATGACCAGAGAGCCAGGGGATGAATGCGCGTACCTGAATTCAGATGCTATTTCAATATCCACATGGACGCCTGCAAGCTGCTCGAACAGGTATTTGCCAAGGAAACCAGCGTTATAGGAGGTACCGCATGCGATGATGCTGATCCTTGATATATCCTTGATCTGTGACTCAGTGAGGTTTGATCCTTCAAATGAAATATTGCCTTCAAGCTCGGATATCCTGCCAGCGAAAGTCTCATGGAGCGCCCTTGGCTGTTCGTGGATCTCCTTTAGCATAAAATGTTCATACCCAGATTTTTCAGCCGCTTCGATGTTCCATTCTATCAAATTTATCTTTTTTTCAATTGGGCTTTTACAAGTATCAAAGAAAAACACACCGTCAGGGGTAATAGAAGCGACCTCCAGGTCATCCAAAAAAATAATCTTCCTGGTGTATTTTAAAATAGCGGGTATATCCGAAGCTATGAAATTCTCACCCTCCCCGATCCCGATCACAAGAGGGCTGTCCTTCCTTGCCGCCACAAGTTCAGAACCGCAAATAGCAGCTATGGCATATGATCCTCTGATATCCTTGAGGGCGGATATTACAGCATCTATCAGATTATCCTTATAGTAGTGATTTATGAGATGCGCCAGGGCTTCGGTATCTGTATCCGAGACGAATTCATATCCGGTGCGTGAAAGCTTTTCCTTCAATTGCTGGTAGTTCTCAATGATCCCGTTATGCACCACAGCAATGTTTCCTGAGGTATGAGGATGTGCGTTCACTTTGTTCGGTCTGCCGTGAGTGGCCCATCGTGTATGCCCAATTCCAACAGTTCCAGATATACTGGGCAGGGTTTTCTCCAGGTCAACGATCCTGCCTTTTTCTTTGTACACTTCAACGACATTTGTATCAAAAACCGCAATTCCCGCAGAGTCATAACCCCTGTATTCCAGTCTTTTCAGGGAGTCTATAAGTATCGCAGCCGCCTGATTTTTACCGTTGTATCCGACGATCCCGCACATGTTATACCACGATAGAGCCCGGAGGTATGTCCTTATGAACGGTCGATCCTGCCTCAATGGTACAGTTATTTGCCACCATCTTCCCGGCTTTTATCAGGACTCGATTGCCAATACTGTTATCGTCCCCGATTACCGTTCCAAGCAGTTCTGCATGATGCAATATACCCTTCATTTCGATCATCAGTTCCCTGCCCACCTCAGTCGAAAAATGAGGGGCTATGGTATTGTTGGCTCCAATTATGGAATTGGATATGAACGACCCGCTTCCTACTCGCACGTCATTCATGAGTATGCTGTTCTGTATCTCAACAGATGAATCTATCGAGACGTTATCTCCGATAGCAGTTGAAGGCAGGATGACTGTGTTCGGACCGATATCGCAGTTCTTTCCAATAACAACAGGTCCCACGATATAACATCCTCCCCGGATGATGCTGTTTTCTCCCATCGAGACATCACCTTTGATAGTTGCACCTTTTTCAACTGTACCGGATATCTTATTCTTGCAGTTTTCCAGAAACACAGCATTGGCTTTGAGGAAATCCCAGGAATGAACTGCATCCATCCAGAGGGATTTCGATTCAACCATGCTGACCATCTTTCCTTTCACGATCATTTGCTGAATGGTGTCTGTAATTGCATATTCTCCTGCAGTGGAAAGGGGCGTTCGTTCGATCTCCTCAAAAATCTCCATTGTGAATATGTATATTCCGGCATTTACAAAATGGCTCACAACCTCTTTCGGTTTTTCCAGGATTTTTGTAACTCTTCCAACCTCTGAGATCACAACTCCATAGCCAATGGTCTGCTCCCTCTCAACAGCAAGCAGTGTTACTGAGCCTTTTTTTCCAGCAAGGAGGTCTGCAATTGTATTCCTGTCCACAAGGTTATCCCCGTTAAGCACGAGAAAATCTCCATCCACGTATTCCATTGCCAGCTTCACGGCATGGGCTGTGCCCAATTGCGCTTCCTGGAAGATATAATCAATTTTCACACCGAACTCAAAACCATTCCCGAAATAATCCATTATCCGTTCTTTTTGATACCCCACGACCAGTATGACCTCTTTGATACCATTTTCGGCCAAAGCATTAATTATATGTTCGAGCAAGGGCTTGTTCGCAACTGGTAGCATCACCTTTGAACGGGTCAGAGTAAGGGGGCGGCACCTGAGGCCTTCCCCGGCAGCAAGAATTATTGCTTTCATAATTTGTTTATTTATTGTTTGTAAGGTTTATTAGCTTAACGAATCGGCTGGAATAATAGGATTTTAAGCAAATATTAATATATCCTTACTCAAGTTAAAAGAACGAATAACTTATGAGAATTTCAGTAATCGGGACCGGATATGTTGGTACTGTCAGTGGGGCATGCTTTGCAGAACTGGGGCATGAAGTGATATGTGTTGACGTTGACCGATCAAAGATCGACCAGATAAATGCAGGAGTGCCGCCGATATATGAAGACGGTCTTTCTGAGCTCCTTAAAAAACATGTTGGGCTCAGATTAAGTGCAACCTCTGACTACGAGTTCGCGTTAATGAACTCTGATGTTTCTTTTATTTGCGTGGGCACTCCATCGGATGCTATGGGCAACATCGACCTTGGAATCGTGAAAGCGGCAAGTGCAAGCCTTGGTGAGGCGCTCAAGAAGAAGAAAGGTTATCATGTCGTCGTTGTAAAAAGCACGGTGGTGCCTGAAACAACTGAGAAAGTAGTCCTCCCCATAATAGAAAAACACTCAGGAAAACGCCCGGAGGATTTTGGCATTGCCATGAACCCCGAGTTTTTACGTGAAGGAAAGGCAGTCCATGATTTCATGAACCCTGACAAGATAGTGGTGGGCTCGCTTGATATGAGGGCGGGCGATATCGTAGCATCGCTTTACAGCGGGCTTGAATGCGATGTAACAAGGACGAATCCCCGCACCGCAGAGATGATAAAATATGTAAATAACTCATTTCTTGCCACAAAGATATCCTTTGCGAACGAGGTTGGGAACATCTGCAAGGAACTGGGTATAGATACATACGAGGTAATGAAAGCAGTAGGCAAAGACTTCAGGATAGGTCCGCACTTTCTCAATTCGGGCGCAGGTTTCGGAGGTTCGTGCTTTCCGAAAGATGTGAAAGCCCTGATAGGTAAGGCCCATGAGATAGGATATGAACCACTGCTTCTTAAATCGGTAATCGAGGTGAACGAAAAGCAGCCGTCCAGGATGGTAGGGTTGCTGAAAAACAGGCTGGGTAATATCAGCGGGAAGAAGATTGCAGTGCTGGGGCTTGCCTTCAAGAACGACACTGACGACATCAGGGAATCACGGTCTATTCCGGTGATAAAGGAACTGCTCGATAACGGAGCGAAAGTCCTTGCATATGACCCAATGGCGAACGGGAATATGAAAAAGATATTTGGCAGCGTCGAATATCACAGTTCCGTTGAAAGTGCACTGCGCGGGGCGGATGCATGTCTTATAATGACGGAATGGGATGAGTTCAGGTCGCTTGATAAGGTGTTTGGCTTTATGAAAAACAGGCTTATCATAGATGGACGGCATATGCTGGCGCCGGGAAAAGATATCGAATATGTGGGGTTATGTTGGTAAATTCTCGCTCTAAAATAAAAGGTTTTACGTCAGTTATACTGAAAAAGGTTGACAATAAAATATATATATCATGAAAAATATTTGAATCATTTATGGGTACTTTAGGAGTATATAATGATTCAAATAAAGTTTACTACTGATGAAATAGAGAAACTTAATTATGAGCGATACCATTATCCTCATCCAAAAGTCCAGAAAAAGATGGAAGCTCTATTTTTGAAAAGTCAAGGTCTGCCACATAATCAAATACTTCGGCTGTGCCATATTTCTGAATCAACACTTACATACTATTTGTGGGAATATATTCAAGATGGAATTGAAGGTCTTAAGAAATTAGGTTATAAAGGGAAACCCAATGAACTAATGAAACATGCAGACACTCTTGAACAATATTTCAAGCAGAATCCACCTCGAAGCATCGGCGATGCTCAAGATAGCATACAAAGATTGACTGGAATCAAGCGTTCATCGACACAAATTAGGATATTTCTAAAAAAGATAGGCATGCGATGCATTAAAGTCGGATTTGTCCCTGGCAAAGCCATATATCCAGAAAAGATTAGTGAACAAGAACAATTTAAAAAGGATGAATTGGAACCACGTCTCGCTGAAGCAAAAGCAGGAAAGCGTTCTGTTTTTTTTTGTTGACGCTGCTCACTTTGTCCATGGTGCATTTTTAGGATATATATGGTGTTTTATGCGTCTTTTCATTCCATCACCATCTGGAAGAAAACGTTTCAATGTGCTTGCTGCACTTGATGCGGTAAGTAAGGAAATCATTACAGTTACCAATGAAACATATATCAATGCGGAAAGTGTTTGTCAGTTATTGGCAGAAATCGCCAAGTTGGGTCTTGAGAAGCCCATCACTCTTGTTTTAGATAATGCTCGTTATCAAAAATGTGCTTTGGTTCAGAACTATGCAGCGGAACTCAATATTGAATTGCTTTATCTTCCTTCATATTCACCTCACCTCAATTTGATCGAACGATTATGGAAGTTTGTTAGAAAAGAGTGTTTGTATTCAGAATATTATGAGAAGTTTCCAGAATTTAAACAGGCGATTGATAATTGTATTAAAAATGCTCACACAGAACATGAAGATGAATTGGAAACTTTATTATCTTGGAATTTCCAGTCGTTCAAAAATGTCAAAATCTCAACCATTTAGAGTATATTATGAATTCTACAAGGATGAGTATGAGTGAAAGTAAGAGACCGTGCTGCTGAAATAAAAGGAATTTTTTATAAACATTGTAAAGATATAATTTATGGCTCACCAGAATTTGATATAAACGAAAGCAAGAAGCGCACAGATTGCGGGACTATTTCTGAAGAGATCAAATTCATAGACGGCTCTTTATT
>JAHIFK010000333.1 GCA_018900975.1 Methanobacteriota archaeon | reverse complement strand
TCCACCCCTGTATTCTGGATGCGAGCGCCCTGCCACGACTTCGACCTGGTCTGTATTGTGATGAAGCACAGTTCCAATTTTTTTGATATATTCGTTGCAAAGCCCCCGGCTTACTGCTTCTGCAAAGCCGTCAGCCATGCTGTCGGGATGACCGACCCCTTTTCTTTCTACGATCTCAATCTCCTGTTTTTCTATAGGAGTCTGTGTGATTTTCTCAACACGTATGTTTCTTGCCATTAAATTACCTCGAAGTATTCATCCTTTGATGATATATGGTATTTAAAAACTTTCGGTTCGGAACTTCACAGTTCAGGTTATATCTTTAATATTATGCTGGATAATAGACCCTACCCTAAAATGACACCAATATCCAATACGACCAGAGAAATCCTGAAAAAACACGGCTACCACCTTGCAGGCACCCACGGCGCTGTAAAGACATGCCTGTGGCTCAACAAGAGCATGCGCAACGACGGCGGCTGTTATAAATCGAAGTTCTACGGCATGAAATCACACCGATGCATCCAGATGACACCGACCCTTGTATGCAACCACCGATGTCTCCACTGCTGGAGGGCTGTCGAGGTTCCCGTGGATGTTCCTGACCAGTGGGACTTACCTGAAGATATTGTAAAAAGCTGTCTCATAGAACAGCGCCGTCTTGTGTCAGGGTACGGCGGCTCGGAATTCACGGACATGACCAGGTGGAAAGAAGCTTTTGAGCCGAAACATGCTGCTATATCGCTTGCCGGTGAGCCTACGCTATATCCATATCTACCCGAACTCATAGAAGAGTTCCATAAAAAAGGAATGACCACATTTGTTGTAACGAATGGGACGAATCCTGAGATGGTCGGAAAACTCAAGCCAACCCAGCTTTACATGAGCCTGAACGCGCCTGATAGAGAAACATATCTAAAGGCATGCGCTCCGCTTGCCGACACATGGGAGAATATAAAACAATCGCTTGAAATCATGAAAGGCTCCGGAACACGGACTGCAGTAAGGATAACCCTCACAAAAAGTGTAAATATGAACGCCCCTGAAGGTTATGCGCACCTGATCGGGCTTGCTGAACCGGATTATGTGGAACTGAAAGCCTACATGCACCTGGGTTTTTCAAGGAACCGCCTTACCAGGGACAGCATGCCATCTCATGAAGAAGTGCTTGATTTTTCAAAACAGGTCGCGAAGGCGCTTGATTATTCAATTGCGGATGGATCAGAAAAAAGCCGGGTCGTGTTGTTATCAAAGGATGGCAGGAAACATATGATCTTGTAAAGGATTTCTTGCGATCCAACAAAACCCTTATGTGCTTTTATAGGCTTATATTAATACAAACATGACAAACGGCGAGGCTGAGGCAGTTACAGGAGAAAAGATACTTGAAGAACCCATAGAGATACTGGTGAATCTCGCAAGAAATGGGGAGATCGACCCATGGAACATAGACATTGTCGAGATAACTGACAAGTTCCTGCGGCAGGTCGAGGAACTGGAGAAAATGGACCTGCGCGTTTCTGGCAGGACGCTGCTGTACGCTGCCATCCTTCTGCGGATGAAATCCAATGCTCTTGTGGAAGTGGAAGAGCCTCCCGAAGAATTCATGGATGAAGGTGATAATTTCGAGATAAGCGATTATCCGGTACCGACACTTCCCTTGCGCCGCGCATCGCGCCGTCCGGTGACTCTTGAAGAACTTCTGGCAGAACTGAAAAAAGCAGAAGTAATAGAGGAGAGAAGGATTGAGCGCATAAGGAGCAAGAAAGAAGTACACAGGACTACTATAAAGGAAGTGCTTGCGATAGCGCATGAAGAGGATATCGAGAGCAGGGTGGTAAAAATGAGGAATATATTGACTGGACTTTTCGAGAAACATAAAATTATACAGTTCTCTGACCTTGCAGGATCCCTTGACAGGGCTGGAACGATAATGGCATATCTTGCACTACTCTACCTTGCTACAAAAAAGGAGATATGGCTTGAGCAGGAAGAGATTTTCGGCGAGCTTTTCATACGAAGGCAGGAGGCTTCATGACCGGTGATAAGGAGATACTTGAGGCTGCGCTATTTGCATCAGGGGAGCCTCTGGACATAGCGCAGCTTTCTAACCTTGTAAGGGGAAAGAATGCACGCGATCTTCTGCAGCAGTTGATGGATGAATACAGGCAGCGAGGCTCTGCTCTTGAGATAAAAGAGATAGAAGGCAGATATGTCATGCAGGTGATGCCTGAGTATGCTGAGAAGGTAAGGTCTCTAGCTCCAAAGGAACTGCGTGCACCGGTGCTGAGGACGCTGTCCATGATCGCGTATCACCAGCCGCTCACCGTGGCAGACCTTGTGGACAGGAGGGGCGCTGCAGCATACGACCATGTCAGGGAACTTGAAGAATGGGGTTTCATTTCAGCGGTGCCCCAGGGCAGGACGAAGCTACTCTCCACAACCCATCGGTTCGCAGAGTATTTCAACCTTGATTCAGGAGACCCTGATGCGATAAGGCGAAAGATAATCGATCTTGCAAAGGAGCAGCAGATGGGGCTTGATAAGTGGCTGGGGAAACAGGGCATCGGCGTCACGCCAATGTTCGAGTCGCTGATGGGACTTTGCGGGATAGCGGAATATCAGGTCGTGAACCCGTATTCTCCCTCAGACGAGGAACGCGACAATCTAGCTGAACTCGGCGTGCTTGTTATCTCGAAAGGCTACCAGCAAAAGATCGGAGGTTACTTTGACGGCAGGATAATTGAGGTCTCTGCCACAACGTTCGATGAACTTGTCAATTCGATCAATCTGCTTGCTGAGTACGGTTCTTCTAGAAAAGTAAAGGATAGCATTGAGCAAATTTCAGGCCTTAAGGATGAGTACGTAGAAAAAACATATTCAATAACCCGAAAAGCCGCGCCACAAACAGAGATGATATCAAAGATGGTCAATGAATTGCGCCTCGGGATATCATCTGATGGCGTGAAGATCGCCCCGGATTATGGGACATCAAGCGATGGGAAAGAGATCGGATCCGGGGCTGATGTGCTTATTCCAACTCATAAGAACGCCGAGATGGATGTGGTGAAGAGGATATGCCAGAGGTATGATGCATTGATAGAGGGGCTGAAGAAGAAGACGAAGTAAATTTGTCCGATGGCTTTTTATCCATTCCAGCCCTATTAACTCCAGTTCCATCAGTCTGAAGGAGGCTTTATGGAAGATGAATTTGCGCCTCATGTTGACGAAATAAAAAGGGCGCTTGATAGCGAAATAGACGAAAACAGTATATTGGCGGATTTAAAGAAGCTTATTGAGTTCAGGGTACCCATTGAAGAAGCAAAGCGCAGCCTTATAAAGAAATACGGCGGGGCTGACAAAAGCATAGTCCGGAAACTTTGCGACATCAAAATAAGCGATCGTAATATCGAATTTACTGCGCAGGTAATGGAACTCACAAGAAAGACCATTAATTCGAATACTATTGAAAAGACTATTTTTTCAGGTATCCTGGGTGACGAGACCGCAGCGAGAAGCTTCACAGCATGGCATGATTTCGAGCTGAATGCAGGCGACGTTGTCCACATAACTTCGGCTTACGTGAGGAACTGGCAGGATAGACCTGAGATAAATTTCGGGAATAAATCAAAAGTCACGAAACTCAATACCACACTTACGATAAACCCGGAAATTTTGCAGAAAAAACTTGCTGAATTAAGGGACGGGGATGTGAACGTGAACGCTGCGTTCACAATCCTGAGCATAGAGCCCCGTGAGATAATAACAAAAGACGGAAGCAAGAAGATCCTGAACGGGATAGGCGCGGATGATAAAACAAAGGCTCCGTTCACTTCATGGGTGCTGCTGCCTGAACTTGTTACAGGGAACACGATAGATGTAAAAAACGCCTATGTGCGCTCATTCAGGGGTGTCCCAACACTGCACATCAATGAGAACAGCAAAATAACGAAGCTTGAAAAGACTATCGAGTTCAAAGAACCGAAGAAGGTCATGATAAGGGATATCATCGAGAGTGAAGGGGCTTTTGATGTGGTTATCGAAGGTAACATCCTCTCAGTGAGACCGGGGTCAGGGTTAATAGCCCGCTGCCCCGAATGCTTCCGCGTAATTCAAAAAAGCATGTGCAGGGTACACGGCAAAGTGGATGAGAAGATGGATATGCGCGTTAAATCCATTATCGATGACGGGACTGGATCAATGAGCCTCGTTCTTAATGCCGAGCTGACGCAGGCTCTTTGCGGGATCACCATCGAACAGGCAAAAGAGATAGCAAAGGCTGCGATGACTACAGCGGCTGTTGAAGAAGAAGTCAGAAAGAAGCTGCTGGGAAAGCTCCTGAAAGCAAGAGGCAACATGTCAAAAGGCGAATTCGGGGTTTCTCTTGTAGCAAGTAAAGTATGGGAGCCTGTGGATACGGGAGAGGAAAAAGCAAAAGAATTGCTATTGAGGGCTGGATATGGAAAAGATACTTGACAGGGAAGTAGCATGGCGCGTTTTTGCATGGGAATTCAACAGGTCTAATATGCACATCAGCATGGGCGATGAACGGGCGCCGAATTATATCATTACACCGACTGGCGTGAAATGCAACCGACTTTTTATTGTGGGTGTGGTCACTGAGGTGGAGAACATAGGAAAGGATAATTCACTATGGCGCGGGCGCGTGGCTGATCCAACAGGAGTGTTCACGGTGTACGCTGGACAGTACCAGCCTGAATCTGCGATCTTCCTTTCTGAACTTAATATCCCTGCGTATGTGGCAGTAGTGGGCAAAGCGAGAAAGTTCGAGCCTGAGGACGGAAACGTGTACACGTCAGTCAGGCCTGAAGAGATGAACAATGCTGATGAAGAATTGAGGGACAGGTGGGTGCTTGATACAGCAGAGCGCACACTTGAGCGTATAAGGTATATCGAGGATGCATTGAGTTCAGGAAAATCCGGGAATGATCTGAAAGAATATCTGCTTGGAAAAGGGGTAAATGCCGTTCTTGCCGACGGCGCTGTAAAGGCGGTTGCACATTATAAAAACCTGGATAAAACAATGGCGGAACTAAAAAATGCCGTCATCCATGCTATAGAAACTGTTGCTACAGATAATGTAACAAAAGTACATGTGCAGGAAGCCCCGCAGGGTTTGGTCAATTATGAACAGGGATTCATTAACCAGCATATTGTAAAACCTGAAGAAAATCAAGTATCTCCAGAAATAGAGGAAGCTGTTTCCGAAGAAGAGAATGCAAAGTCCGAACTCAAAGAGCCTGAAACCGGACCTAAAGAAATAATTGCTGGTATTATCGATAAACTGGATACAGGCAAAGGGATACAATATTCTATTGTGGTAGAGGCTGCCCAGAAGGACGGAATTGACCCTGAGACCGTGGAATCAGGCATTAAAGAGCTCATGGATGAAGGGCGGTGTTATGAGCCGAAGATCGGGGTACTGCGGAAAGTCTGAAAATGATAAGCCCCCTGTTGAATGAACCTGCACTATTGGTCGAGAATACTATCAGGACGCTTGTTATCGCAGATATTCATCTTGGAATCGAATGGGAGCTTTACCACAGCGGCATAAGCATCCCGAGCCAGGTGGAAAAGCGCACGGGGCGAATCAGGGAGTATATCAGGAAAGTCTCTCCTGAGAGAATAGTCCTGCTTGGCGATATAAAACATAATGTTCCCAGGACTTCATGGCAGGAAAAACAGGAAGTTCCGGTATTCCTTGAGGAACTTGCTGGTTTTGCACATGTTGATATCGTGCCAGGGAACCATGATGGCGATATAGAGGGGCTTATCCCGAAGAACGTTACCATGCACGGGATGAGAGGTTTTGTGCTTGATGGGGTGGGCTATTTCCACGGTCATACGTGGCCTGATGCTGCACTTCTTTCGTCATCCGATGTCGTTATGTCCCACAATCACCCCACGATAAGACTCGTGGATGCACTTGGGCACGGCGTCTCAGAGCCTGCCTGGATACGCACCCGATTCATAGAAACAGCCATCATGGGGCACTATGGGAACGCGCAATGGAGTGATCCCGAGGTCATAATAATGCCAGCTTTTAATGAATTGTGCGGCGGGATACCGTTCAATGAATCCATCCATGAAGAACTTCTCGGACCTGTGTTCGCCAACCACGCCATTGAGCTTGATAAAGCACGGGCGTTCCTGCTTGATGGGACTGACCTGGGTACTATCGGGGGAATAAAAAAGCTGGGTATTACGAAGGTGAGGAAAAGATATAAGTCCCGTGGCGAAAGAATTGATAGTGGGAGATAGCATGAAAAATGATATAGAACCGCCGCAAGATGAACACGATGCCTGCGAGATGAAAACACCCAGCGACCACAAGGTGATGTTCAGGACGCTTGAGAACCCGCTCAGGAGAAATATTGTCAAATCCATCGGAGCTTTCGGGAAAACGAAGACGGATATTATGAAAGAGCTTGGGATTACAGAGGCGCAGTTAAAGTTCCAGCTCGATTATCTTGTGAAAAACTGCTATGCAGAGGTGGATGGGGAGAACTGCAGGCTGAATGCGAAGGGCATAGATGAACTGCTGGCGAATGTTTAGCAGGAAAGTATTAACGAATTTCCTTATCCCGCTAATGAAAGAACTGAATACAAGCAAGGATAATCGACCACAGAGTACATAGAGAGCACAGAGCGGTACCGCTTTTCTCTGTGTCCTCTGTGCTCTCTGTGGTTTTTTTCGAGGCGCGCAACGAAGATTTTCGACGACGTAGAACGCGGATTGCGCGGATTTGGCGGATTTCCACGGATACGATATCCGCGCGCATCCGCGTCATCTGTGTCATCCGTGTTCCATCGAATTAGCCGCACATTTATCACTTTTTAAATATTAATCCCTCGGCGCCGATATGCCCCCAGGCAACCGCTTCACATCAAAATTAAAGCATACAGGTACCGGAATATCGCATCATACTGAGGCGAGGCGGCTTCCGGTTCGCCTGTGTTCAGGATCGCGGCTGCGGATATTGGGGAAAATTATACTGCTATTTACAGCTTAAGATAGCGGTGAGTGAGAAAATAACCACGAAGGAAAGGCTGTATGAGATCAGGGATACGGTCGCAAAAGAACCTGATTTCAGAGGCGTTGACATTGAAACTGCAACTGAGGCGCTCGATGTATTCTGGGAGCGGAACAAAAATAGAATTGCGAATAACCTGATGGTTGAGCAAAGATTCGCTGTACCGCTTGGAGGGTTTACGTTTAAAGGATTTATCGACCGAGTGGATCTGATGCCTGGCACAAATAATGAAATTGAGATCATCGATTACAAGACCGGAAAATCTGAACCCGGACCCGATGCGCGCTCAAAACAACTTTTGCTTTATGCCAGGGGTATTGAGCATGTTTATCCTCAATATAAAGTGAAAAGACTCACACTCGAACAGCTTGGTCTTCCCAATCCCAGGACTTTTGAACTGAATGGTGGGAAATTTGAGAGTGGGGGTAGTTCACGGATGGAGGGACTTGATGGGAATTCTGTTGATGGTATGATCGAGATCGCGAAGAAGATTGCGCGTGATTATGAACATGGTTTTGAGAGGACGAAGGATGAGAAGGCTTGTGGGGAGTGTGGGTATGGGTTGTATTGTGGGGATTAGGGAAGTTTAAGCAAAATCAGTTACACTCCCCTCCTACACCAGCAATTTCCTTTTTGAGTTTGGATAATATTTTGTTTTATATTCTACAATAGTATAATTATCATTCATGTGACTATTGCAACGATCACATATAGGAACTAAATTTTTAATGTCATTAGTTCCTCCTTTTGAAACTGGTACATTGTGACCAAGTTTGAAACAATCATGATAAATATATCTTTCTTCACAACAAGGACACATACCTTCACTTACACGAGGAAAATATTTATTCCAAGCAATGAGATAATCAGATCGATTGATAGGTAATCTTGGTGGTTTATCAATAACAACATGTCCATCTAAATCCACACGTTCTACTTTAGGAAGCAATCCTTTTGTATCTTTACGAATATACTCTAACCATTCTTTCGAGTGGACAAGTAGTTAAGGTGGTATATTTAAACCTATCGTCTTCTCAAAATTGACTGGCGATCTCCGTTACATCACATATATTTTCTTCAGTTTTATCTGTGCCCCAGATTCAAGCGTCAAGATGGTTATTCTGGTTCAAGATTTTTAAGGATGCACGAAACACTTATCGCCTTCAGTCACAAACCCCGTGTGATGTACGAGCCCTGTATATACTGTTTCAAGAATATCCCGCATAATCCCCCCCTTCCATCCACCTCCATCCCCCCAATCTCACACCCCCACATCCCTCCCCCCATCCGCCCTCACTCCAGACCCCTGATGCTTCTCCTCATCCTTCCTCTGCGCCGCCCACAGCGCAGGCGCATCCTTCCTCCTCCCCCTGACATCGCTCTCGTGAGCCTCTTACTTATCATCACTGAGGTCGGCGTATTGATCGCCAGCCCTGAGATTATCGCCTGACCTGCAAGTTAAAGGCAACTACGATATCAGCTCCCTGCTCGCGCTCTCGATAGTCTGGGCTATCTGCCGTACATTTTCCCGAACCTCCACAGGATGCCTTCGATAGTGGGCTCATTCGTTGAATCCCGCAGCGCTTTTCTTGATCCAAGAGTTCGGAATATCAAATATTTCCAAGTTCCCTTATAATCCCCTCTTTCTCTCTCTCATCCGGTTTTCTTGGGAAATTATACATCTTTGAAAATGTCTCATTCGCCATCGGACGGTTGCAGTCTGGACATCCTGATGTCTGGAAAGCCGATCCATCCTCTATTATCCTAAAGATGGCATCTCTCTCGACACCGAAATCAGAGAGCTTCCCATCCGAAAACCCCATGTCCCTATAACTTGCCTTTCCCTCCATGATAAGATGCCTTACAACCTGCACAGCGCGATAATGCCTGATGCTATCCTCTTTATCCTGTTCAAGTGAAAGTTGAGCACCCGGAACATAAGTGTATGAGAAAAGGGCAGCATTGATCCCGGAATTGTGCAGTTCGTCAATTATCCTCACCGCTTCTTCATCCGTCTCTCCGAGACCGAGGATAAGATGTGTCCCCACTTTCCCGAAGATCCGTGCTGCTCTTTTCAACCCGTCAAAGTGCCTCTCCCATGAATATGGTCCACCTGCGCCTCTCCCTTTTATCTTATCGAACAATCCTTCCGTGCAGGCGTCAAGCGGTATCACAAGCTCGTTAACGCCAAGGGTTCTTAATTCCGTGTACTGCTCATCAGCGAGCGGAAAGACAGACAGCGACACAGGTATCTCACTTATTTCCCTGATCCTCTTTATCAGACACACCGTATCCTCC
>JAHIFK010000036.1 GCA_018900975.1 Methanobacteriota archaeon | reverse complement strand
GACGATCTCAACTATATCCCCTACCTCGGCTCCAAGCAGTTTCATATCATCTGGATCAATCCGTGCCAGTCCCCTTCCCACGTCTTTCGAGAAGGCTTCTGCAACCTTTAATGTTAAATTTCTTGATATTTCTGTGGACATTATTCCTCGACCCTTTGATTTTCGACAACGGAATTATCCAAAAATGCTATTATGTGTAATATTTTTGTTATATTAATTATATTAATATACTGCACACGTAATAAACCTTACGAAGGCTTTCTGCAACAAATAAGGTGGTTACAAACCGGATATCATTCTTGTTGGTAATTATGTAAGGATACAATATCTTACTTAAAAATCATTGTGCATAGCCTGCAAACTACGAATCCTCAAGTGATAAATAAAACAGCCAAAACATCAAGCGTTCTTTTGGTTATGTCTCCAACATCCATTACTGTTAGAGTTCCATCTAATCCCCATGCGAAATTTTCCTCAAACGTCATATCGAATTCGACTATTTGACCAGGTCTCCCACCAAAACCACGATAATACCAGATAATAGTTTGGGCTATCACACCTGTATCTGGAACGTTATCGCCAAAGACAATGCTATTTTTCCCATCATAAACACCGTAGGATGCAAGACCATCAATATTTATAGCATATCTAAAGAATTTAATGATATTGTCGAAGAGTTTATCAGATGAGGGTTGGTCATTTTCCCCATTTCCTTCAACCGGTCAATCTTAACCTGCGTCTCTTCTACCGTTTTTTTCTGCTGGCTTTCAAGACGAGCTATTATATCGGCGAACCCGACTTTAAGCGAGTATATCTTATACGGTCTCCCTTTCCCTGGCTTTTTCTCTTCCCTTTCGTTTATCCAGTCTCGTTCCTTTAACTGCCTCATAGCTATGCTTACTTCTGGCTGTCGTAATCTGACTGACCGTTTAAGTTCTAACGATGTAGCAGAATTCGCATTTTGCATATAAGCCAGCGTCATGGCGACATTCCTGTTCATGCCCAGGGAAATAAGTGCGTCAGTGATTTCTTTGTCTTTCTCGTCAAGCTGTTTAATGTTGAGGTTTTTCATATTGACTCCCTTAAATTCAGATCTTTCATAGAGTATAGGGAGATAGACTATTTTGAAATTATTATATTCTATATAAAGCCTCTCAATTTCTTTTCCGGAAAAACCTGCTTTTAATAATATTATTCTTTGTTCGGGAGTTTCTAACATGAATCCTCAATATAAACCACTCGTTTTTAATCCAACAATATTTAAAAGATATTAAAGTTTAAATATTCATGCATCCAAATAATCAATATTATCATAATAATAATCCCTTGACTTCTTTTTTTTGCTTCCCGATGTAAAATAATTTCATTTTCACAGAAAAGCGCCCTGCATCAATATTTTTGAACCTCTGCATAAAGAACATCAGTACATTTGTGGATGGGTATCATTTCTCTTAAATCCTTAAATATTAGTTTCCCCATATTTAATCCAATGAAAAACACCGAGATACTCACCTGTTTCCAGTGCGGCACATGCCATGCAAGCTGTCCTTCAGGAAAATACACAAGCCTGAATGTCAGAAAGATAGTGAGGGACTCGGTCAGGAAAGACATCTCAGACCAGCCTGAACTCTGGATGTGCACCACCTGCTACAACTGCCAGGAGCGCTGTCCCCGCGGGATAAAGGTCACTGATTTTGTGCTCACACTCAGGAGCGAGGCAGTGAAAAAAGGAAAGATACTTCCAGCCCACAGGAAAGTATGCAATTTTCTTATCAAAACAGGGCAGTCAATTCCAATTGATGATAAACACAGGGATATCAGAAAGAAGCTCGGACTCAGGATAGATGAAGCTGCCCGGAAAAAAGCTCTCAAGGACGTAAAGAAACTTCTTATATCAACAGGATTTGGCGAGCTGATAAAGAAATGAAGGATTTATCTCTTTTCGCAGGATGCCTTATCCCCAACCGCTATCCTGGCATTGAAAAAGCCACAGGTCTTGTACTTGACAGGCTGGGTATCAAATGTTTCGAGCTTAAGGAGGCTGCTTGCTGCCCTGCGCCCGGGGTCTACCGCTCGTTCGATAAGATCACATGGCTCACCCTTGCGTCAAGGAACCTTGTGCTTGCAGAGGAGAAAGGCACAGATATCCTGACAATATGCAACGGGTGCTTCAGCTCGCTGATGGATGCAAACAATATCCTGAAAAACGATGCCGTGCTAAGGAACGAGGTGAACGCCCATCTTAAGAAAATAGGCAAGGAATACAGGGGTACGATAGAAGTCAGGCACATAATGGAGTTTCTCCACACCGATATTGGCGTGAAGAAACTTAGCGATGCTATTGAGAAGCCTCTTGAGATCAGGACTGCAGTGCACTATGGATGCCATCTCCTGAAACCCACAAAGGAAAGAAAGCTTGGAAGCGCAGAATGTCCTGTTTTCTTTGATGAGCTTGTGGAGGCAACAGGCGCGAAAAGTGTACCATATGAAGGTAAAACGAGCTGCTGCGGCGCAGGGGGGGGAGTGCGGTCAGCGATGCTTGAAACTTCGTTCAAGATGACAGAGTACAAGCTTGACAGGATCGTCAGGGCTGAGGTTGATTGCATTATTGACTCATGCCCCTTTTGCCACCTCCAGTACGATGCAGGCCAGGTGGAGCTTAAAAAATCAGGAAAAAATTTTGATATACCTGTACTGCACTTTAGCCAGCTTCTTGGGCTTGCGCTTGGCTACACGCCTGAAGATGTGGGTCTTCACCTGAATGAAATAATTAACCCGGGATTTTTTGGAAAAATTGCAGAGATACAGAAAAGGAATGCGCCCGGAAGATAATTTTCAACAATAGGAGGTAGTGGACAGGGGGATTAAGGGTGGTGGTATAAAAAACAGTCCGTCCTGCCCACTATAATTCGTATATATACGAACAAAAGTATTTATAGTTTATGGACAGGCTTGGTTTGGACAGAAAAACTGTTTCTAATATCAATCATTAAACGTATGAAAATCGGAAAATTAGTTTTACAGGGGTCTCTCGTTCTTGCCCCCATGTCACGCGTGACTAACCTGCCGTTAAGGCTGTTGTGTAAAAAGTACGGCGCTTCCATGGTTTATTCAGAAATGATATCAAGCGAAGCAGTCGTTCGGGAAAACCCGAAAAGCATAGCTCGCGGTCTGATCGCGCAAGAAGAACGTCCGGTGGCAATACAGTTGATGGGTTCTGACCCTGATACTATGCAAAGGTCAGCGCTTAGCCTTGAAAAAATATATAGGCCCGAAATCATCGACCTGAACTTTGGCTGTCCGGCTCAGGATGTCGTCAGGAGCGGATGCGGCGCTGCGCTACTTAAGGACACTGGCATTATCAGGGACATCATTGAACTGCTCACAGGCTCGCTGGATGTGCCTGTTACAGCAAAGATGAGGATACTGGACAGCATTGACATGACTGTTGAAATTGCGCGGACTATCGAGAAAGCAGGCGCTTCTGCGATTACCGTTCATGGGAGGACGCAGAAGCAGGGTTATTCTGGAAAAGTGAACCTTGAAACAATAAAAGCCATAAAGAGCGCCATCTCCATCCCTGTTATCGCGAACGGGGACATCAGGGATGAAAAAATAGCAAGTCATGTGCTTGATTACACGCAATGTGACGGGCTAATGATAGGTCGCGCCGCGGTTGGAGATCCATACATATTCCGACGGATATCGCACTATATCGAAACAGGCGAAATGCTTCCTCACAGGACGTTCGATGAACGGCTGGATGATTTTTTTGAGTATGCGAAGTTGTGCCGAAGATATGAAATGCTTGCATACAGTGACATTAAGATAAAAGCGCAGAGGTTCCTTAAGAACAGGGCGGACATAAAATCAGTACGTGAACGTGTGAATGGGGCTATGGATATTGATTCGATATTGGAGATCATGGTGGAAGTAAGAGCCGCTAAAGGTACTCTTCAAAAAAGCCAAGAATAATTAAAGAGGAATTAAAGATGAAGGCAGAAGGCTGATATACGATGCATGTGGCGCGGCAGGTAGCGCCCAGGTCGCTTATGTAATTCCCTGATACGCTGTAACCTGGATAAAGGAACTCTGCCAGGTGTATTCCTATTATGACAAGCACCGCTCCTGTGAATAATAACACCCCGGAAGCGCGCTTAAAGTTCATATGTTAAATTAATTTGCACTCATTATAAAGGTCGTACTTTCCACATTCAAATTACCTTACCCCGCCACAACTGCCGCAATCTCCTCCACAGCCGCCAGATACGTCATCTTCTTCACCATATTCTTGCGTTTTCAGCCTGCTGATCTTTCTTTTCTTTTCAGTGATTATGGCTTCAATGTTGTTCCATTCTAAACTACCTGATTTGTAATGTTCCTTTACTTTTTCAATTTCTCTGATTTCCTTTTCAATTTCTCTAATTTCATCTTTAATTTCTGCTTCAATTTCTCTTATTGACATTATTTCTCCATTCTATATCCCATTCTATATTCAATTGTATATTCCCCCACTCCAGATAAATATTCTACCATATAGCCTGAAAAAACATACATTTATTACAATATGCTTCCAATTTAAAACCCATATGCACGGCTGGACAGGAAAAACCGTAACTATCGATCTGACAGACAGCAGCATCACAGAAACAAAGAGCGATACAGGTATTCTTCATTCTTTTATCGGCGGAAGGGGTCTTGGAGTAAAACTGTATTACGATGCAGTTGACCCGTCTATCGACCCGTTAAGCCCCGAAAATATCCTCATTTTCGCTACAGGCCCCCTCACAGGTACTCTCGCTCCTATGTCGGGCAGGCACGCCATGGTGTCAAAATCACCCCTCACTGGAACGATATTTGATTCAAGCAGCGGCGGGTTCTTTGGTAAAGAACTGAAATTCGCAGGGATCGATGCGCTTATAATGAAGGGAGCGGCGGAAAAGCCTGTTTACATATCTATCAACAACGATCACATCGATATACATCAGGCGAACAGATTGTGGGGCGAGAACGTCAGGTCATGTACTGATAAGCTTTCATCACAAGGTCGCGTGGCATGCATCGGACGTGCAGGCGAGAGGCTTGTCCCCATGGCTAATGTTATGAACGATCACTCCCATGCCTGCGGGCGCGGGGGGCTGGGCGCTGTGATGGGCTCAAAGAAGCTCAAAGCGCTTGTGGTAAAGGGAGATAAAAAGCCTTCTATAGCGGATGAGGAGGGGTTCAGGAAAGCAAGAAATGAAGCCCTGCGGCTCATAAAAGAAGGGCCCATGTCCTCAAAAGGACTGCATACCTACGGGACGTCAGCGCTTCTTAACCTGATCAATTACCTGAAAGTAATGCCTACAGGGAACTTCCGTGATAACGAGTTCAGTGGCGCGGATAAGGTTTCGGGGGACTTTATAAAGGAAAATTATGATATTAAGAACAATACCTGCTATAACTGCATGATCGCATGCAGGCATGTGATAAAAAGCGGCGCACTTGAGGGCCATGAGATCCCAGAATACGAAACGCTGTGGGCTTACGGGCCTGATAATAAAAATGCGGATATAGAGTCTGTCATCAGGGCAAACCGACTGTGCAACGATTACGGGATAGATACGATCTCCTCCGGAAGCACGATCGCGGCTTATGCAGAAATAATGGGTGAAGATATCAAGGAATTTTCCGAACTCGTAAAAAAGATAGGAGAACGCGAAGGAATCGGGAAAGAACTAGGCAGAGGGTCAAGGGCCCTTGCAAAATCCCATGGAAAGGACGCAGCGATGCACTCAAAAGGGCTTGAACTCCCTGGCTATGACCCGCGCGGAATGCTTGGTATGGCTCTTGCGTATGCCACCAGCAACCGCGGCGGATGCCACCTTCGCGCCTACACTGTGTCGCCTGAGATACTGGGAAAGCCTTCGAAGGTTGATCGTTTCACGTTCTCAGGAAAGGCACAGCTGGTTCTGAAATTACAGAATGAGAACGCTGCGCTTGATTCGCTGGCTCTGTGCCTGTTCGCATCGTTCGCAATGGCCAAGGAAGAATTTGGCGAAATGCTAAGAACTGCTACGGGTGTGGATTATTCCACAGAGAAGTTCATGAAATGCGGGGAGAGGATATGGAACCTTGAACGAATGTTCAATATCAGGGCAGGATTTTCAAGAAAGGATGATGCGTTGCCTGATAGGTTCTTTGAGAGCGATGGGATCGACAGGGCGGAGTTTGAGATGGCGCTGGATGAGTATTATCTCCTGAGGGTCTGGGATGTGAATGGGATGCCGACGCGTGAGACGCAAAGAGAGCTGGGGCTGTTATAAGGCTAGTGTCCTGTCAAGGTTAAATTGTCAAATGATATCGAGATAATTATAGTTTTCCATAAAACAAAAAAAAACTTGATATATTGTTATGGATGCGGCGCAATTGCGCGCATGCAAGAATTACTTGGTTCAGCTTTTGAAAAAATTAGCCGCAGATGATGGCGCCCAGAGTCACGAGCCTCCAGAGTCACGCCTCTGGAGGGCGCATACACGTCGACTGTCACGCCAGTCGATTGCGTGCACACGTATGCCAGCGCACTGGCATACGTGGACGCGCGTCCTCAAGGG
>JAHIFK010000332.1 GCA_018900975.1 Methanobacteriota archaeon | reverse complement strand
GTTGCGTGAATTCCCTTCTCCATCAGTTCCTGGGCGCCTTTTAGAAGCTCACCAGTCAGCACAGCGGCTGTGGTGGTGCCGTCCCCGACCTCGTCGTCCTGGGTCTTCGCCACATTAGCTACGATCTTTGCTGCAGGATGTTTGATAGACATCTCATCCAGAATGGTCGCGCCATCGTTCGTAATAGTAACTAGCCCTGCCGGGTCTGTAAGCATCTTGTCCATACCCCTTGGACCCAGCGTAGTTCTTACAGCTTCAGCGACTGCACGCGCAGCCATTATGTTACTGCGCTTTGCTTCTTCTCCTCGGCTGCGTTCTGTTCCCTGTTTTAATATAAATATAGGCTGTCCGCCCATCTGACCTGTCATAAATTACCTCCTTATAAGCTAAAATGCATTTAGGTGTTCGCTATTTTTTGTTGTTTCATGTTTGTGGTTCGATAAAAAGCTTTCGCTCAACAAGGCCATGGTTTGCTGGCGTTACGGGCTGAGGCTTCAGATATTCCACCTTAACTAATTGTCCACTCGAAGGGGCGCAGTCCAGAATTGCAGATGAATGCGGAATAACGTAGATAGATTTATTCTAGCAATCATTTCTAAACTGCTCTGCGGCAAGTTTTCTTATATTATCAGCTGTCCTTGATCCTACACGATCCACTTTCATAAGTTCTTCACGCTTCGCTGTCATTATCTTCTCAACGCTTCCAAAATGACATAGCAGATTTCCTGCTACGATCGGACCAATGCCAGGGATCGATGATACGACATATTCCTTTAATTTGCTTTGTGAGAGGAGGCTTCGCTTTCCATGCAAATTGAATGGTTTTTTCCTGCAATCCTGTTCTTTTTGCGCGATCATGAAAATGACCTGCGCAGTCTCTGCCGCATTGAGCGTATATAGTGTTGGTATGCGCATGAGGGCAATGGTATTGAGAAAGCCCTGTATCGCCATTGGATTTACTCTACGTTTTGAATAAAAGAACGGATCTTCGCCTTCCATTATCAGGATTGGCAGCTGGTACGATCTTGAAAGGTCCTTAAGCTGTGAAAATAGTTCCCTGCGCTCGAACATGGTAGCAAAAAAGTCATCAACCGTCTTTCTTTCAAATGCCACGCGGTCACTTACGACATAGTCCGCTACTTGCAAGGCAGCGAAATCGATGTCTGCGCCAAGCTTTTGAAGTTCCTCTATTACACCTCCGCGCTTCTCCCGATGATCAATTACTATTTTCATTCCAAGTGCCACCTGAGTGTCTATTGAAATAACTATATTATATGTAAATGCCATGCGTCGTGAAAGTATTGTTCCAAAATGAAAGAAGCCGAATATGAGATGAACCGACGCTTTAAAATATATGAATGACTCTTTCGATCTCCTTTATCAGCATGGGTATGATCTCCAACAGGCGCAACGAGCGCCAGATTGCGCTGAGCGACCTCATGTTTTTCGCTCACACCCGGGGTATTCATGTTATGCGATCGGGCGCCCCCTGGCATCAGAAATTGAAAAATGCGTTTCCAGTCCGAACCTTGAATTCATCCCTTCCTGGCTTTCGTTTTCTTTTTCGTATCCAGAATCCCTTCAATGATATCAGGCGCCATAAAAAATCCCTTCGTTCTCAGCTCATTAATTATTTTCAGGAGTTCAGGTTTATCTTTTATCGGACAGAGTTCATACCCCACTTTTAGCAATCCCAGTGTGCCTGTTATCTTCACAGATTCTTTCTTTGCGATCTTCCTTGCGTCAAGGTCATCAAGAGCTGCGATCCAGCCATGTTTTTTTGCCAGTGCAATAACCCCAGCTTCGCCGTCATGTAATTTTGAAAGATATTTTTCAAAATCCTGCGCCTCTTCTATGTCTATCCATCCGCCGTTGTTCTTCAGGGCGGATATGGCTTCCTGGAATATGATTTCATTTTCCACGGTATGCGGAATAATGGCTTTAGCGCTCAACCGGTTTAAAATCTCCTTTAGCAGAGGAAACCTTCCGATCTCAGAGAACGCACTCAAAACGCTTGTATCCAGGACAATCAATCTTCTGTCCCCTTCAAAGTTTCATAGTCCTCGTAAAGCTCTCTTACCCCTTCCACTCCAAGCCTGGGTCTAATGCCTTTTTCAATAAGGATCTCTTTCATTCTGGTTATTGAGACCCCCGCAATTCCGGCAGCTTTGGCAAGTGAGACTTTTTCCTGCCTATATAGTCCGACCGCAATATCTTTCTCATCGTATTCCCTGAGCATATGGCGCAGTGCGTCACGAACAGCTTCGGCTGTGTTCCCATATAACCCTGCATCTATCAAACGCTTTATTTTTATTTCGAACTCTCCTTTTATTTCAACCGTAGTAGGCATCTGATCACTTGAATATTTATATGTTTTTTCAAGTTATAAAGTTATCTTTTTCTCAGGAATGATGGCGACTGGTTTTATCTCGATATCGCGGGGAACAGGTTCCTGCAGCACATGGTACGCAAGATCGCCGCTGCCCTGAAACTCATAGGAAAGGGCGAAAAAGATGGGGCGTGGCTTACGATGATGCTTGACCGCTCAATAACCGATACGCTCCAGCCGATGGAACCGAATGGGCTCATTTTAATGAATGTAAAATATCCTGGCATTACATGGAATATCGATAGCTATGCGTGGAGCAGGGAGCTTGAGGAGATCCATGAGCTTTTTGTCAGTCGCGAGACTGCTGCGAGGATACTGGATGAGATTGAGAGAGGGATGCGATAGGGACGGGCGCCTCTCATCCTGATATCAAAATACGATCAGGAATAACCATAATGGAATGAATTATACCCTGATGCCTTCGATCTCCCTTTCTTCCATGAGCGCTTTTGTTACCTCACAGGCTTGTTTCTTTAAAACATAATTATTACTAATATTTTAGTAATAAACGTATATTTTCTGCGGTTATGATAGGAATAAAGAGTTAAATTAACTTAAATCACCGCATCACTCATCGACCGTCAGATTAAAATATGATGAAAACAAAAATAAACTGTTGCAGGTGACTTCGTAGGAAATGGTAAGCCATGTGGGTAAGGCTTGCAGCGCACCTTCATAGTCGCCCCACGTTGAAGCCCTGCACCCCTAACTCTAATAGGAGTATTTTGTGTATACTCCTAAAAAACCACTATATACAGGCCTCGTACAACGTACGGGGTATACCGGTGACTGCAAAATATAAATGCCAAATAAAACAGGAGGAAATATGAAAATGAAAAAATCAATGATTGTATTTTTAATATTGACCGTATTTCTCGTTGGTGGATGCTTAGAATCGGGCATTGAAGGGAAATATGTCAACACAGAAGTTCCTGGTGACTATATGGAGTTGAATTCTGATGGAACCTTCTTTGTTTATCAACAAAAAGATGGTTTTATCGTTTCAGGTACTTATGAAATCAATGACAAACAGATATTTTTAATTCTCCCATCAGGCCTGGGTGTAGAAGGTAAGGTAGAAGGAAAGAATATTATTGACAATGAAGGAATAATATGGAAGAAAGAATAGTCTAAAAGAAAATAAATCTCACAAAATATTAACGAGCATCCTTTAGATGCCCCGGATTTTGCGAAGCAATCCGGGGTTCGTCACTAACAATTATTGCCTGTTTCTATGCATATTTATGTATCCCTGCTTATTTGCAGATGCTTATCAGTCATAAGCAGGAATACGAAAAATGAATCTAAGAAGGGATCGTCTTTGCTGTTATTGATGACAGCGATTTAATGAAAAGATATAAGGAACATAGTGAAGAGTTCATACAGATAAGGGATTTCCTGCAAGAACAGGAGAGCGTATTAAGAAATTCGAGGTGGAATTGATGAAAGGAAAAATTATTGCAAGTATTATAATTACGATCTTTATCACAGCATTATTATCAGGATGTGTAGATAACCCGGATACTGAAACAATACGCGTCTCAGGAGCTTTTGCCCTATATCCCATGATGCTCAAATGGGAAGAGGAATACAAGAAGCTGAATCCAAAAGTTAAATTTGACATCAGCGCAGGCGGCGCAGGAAAAGGCTTGACTGATACCCTTGGAGGACTCGTTGATATTGGCATGGTCTCAAGAGATATTACAACTGCTGAAGAGGAAAAAGGCGCATACTGGATAGCCGTAACAAAGGACGCGGTAGTACCGACAGTCAACAAGGACAATCCTGTACTTGCGCAACTCAAAGCGAATGGATTGAAGCGAGATGTCTTTGAGAAGATATACATCAATGAAACCGTAAAAACATGGGGACAGGTTGCAGGAACTGGCTCTACAGATAAGATAAATGTTTATACGAGATCGGATGCTTGCGGCGCTGCAGAGACATGGGCTACGTACCTGGGCAAGTACAAACAGGAAAAACTCAATGGCGTTGGCGTGAACGGTGACCCCGGTCTTGCAGAAGCTGTCAGGCAGGACAAGCTCGGTATCGGTTATAACAACATAGGCTTTGCATACGATGCGAATACAAGGAAACCGGTTGAAGGCATCGAAATAATACCCCTTGACCTGAACGGGAATGGTAAGATAGACCCTGAAGAGAACTTCTACGGTACAATGGACGAGATCGTTGAAGCAATAGGGGCTGGCAAGTATCCCTCACCGCCTGCAAGAGACCTTAACCTTGTAACCAGAGGAAAACCCACAGGTACCGTGCAGGATTTCATAAAATGGACTCTCACGGAAGGGCAGCAGTATATTCCTGAACAGGGTTACATAGTTCTTCCCCAGAGCACCATCAATGACGGGTTGAAGAAAGTTGAGTGAGCGATATGATGATCGTGTACGCAGAATTTATTTAAACCTGGATTGTAAAAGAAAGCGGAATTTATTATGAATTTAAGACGGCTCAAGGACAATATTTCAAGCAGGCTGATGCTTGCCGCAACAGTGTTTGCCTGCTTGCTGTTTTTTTTTGTTCTCATTGGTCTTTACAGCAGGGCAAGTCCTATATTATCAGCAGTCCCTATCACTGATCTCCTGTTCTCAAGCGAATGGGGGCCAACAGATGGAAAATTCGGGTTCTTTCCATTTATCATGGGAACGTTGTGGGTAACAGGACTTGCCACAATAATTGCAGTGCCCATCAGTTTGCTAAGCTCGATATATCTTTCAGAATATGCAGGTAATCACCTCAGAAATATTATGAAGCCGCTAATTGATCTTCTTGCTGGAATTCCATCCGTAGTATATGGTCTGTGGGGAGTGCTAGCAGTTGTACCTTTCATAAAGGACACACTCGCTCCTGCCCTTGGTGTGGAAACAGTAGGAGGATATGGCATCCTTGCAGGAGGTATCGTGCTTGCCATTATGGTTTTTCCCATTATTATATCAATTACGGGCGAGGTCTTAAGGAGCGTTTCACAGGAACTAAGGGAAGTTTCCCTTTCCCTTGGAGCTACAAAATGGCAGACCATTAAACATGTGGTATTGAGGAAAGCCAGACCCGGAATATTTGCAGCGATCATCCTTGGTTTTTCAAGGGCGTTTGGAGAAACCATGGCTGTGCTTATGGTCGTTGGGAACGTAGCTAAAGTGCCGTCATCCATTTTCGATCCTGCTTATCCCCTGCCTGCACTTATTGCAAATACTTTTGGTGAGATGATGTCTATCCCGCTTTATGAATCCGCTATACTGCTTGCAGCCCTGATGCTCCTTGTTGTTGTCATGATATTCAATATTCTTGCAAGGATGGTACTTATTAAGATCGAACGGGGTGTCGTTTAGATGGAGCTTAGAAGGGTTGAAGAATCTGTATTTCGGGTATTGATGATATTATCGCTTTTAATAGTAGTGGGCAGCTTACTTGCAGTAATTGGAACAATACTCTGGAAAGGTTTACCTGTCTTGAGCATTGATATGATCACAAAGACAGCAGAAGGCGGTTACTTCCTTGGAAAGGGAGGCGGAATACTGAATGCCATCGTGGGTTCGCTTTATCTTGCAGCTGGTGGAACAGTGCTCGCTTTTTTCCTGAGCATCGGTATCGCGTTCTATCTCCAGAAAGAATATTCCGGAGGTACAAAATTATCGAACCTGACACGTCTCTCACTTGATATTCTCTGGGGTACTCCCTCTATAGTATATGGAGCATTCGGGTTTACCGTAATGATGTATTTTCATATGAGGGCATCCCTGCTTGGAGGAATAATCATACTTGCGTTTCTTGAACTTCCCATAATGACGCGGGCAATGGAAGAGGTCCTAAAAACAGTTCCTCGTGAACTTAAAGAAGTATCATATTCCCTTGGCGCTACAAGGCTTGAGACCACACTGAGAGTTGTTTCAAAACAGGCTCTGCCAGGACTTATGACTGGCGTTCTGATAGCCTTTGGAAGAGGGATAGGAGATGCAGCATCCATACTTTTTACAGCAGGATATACAGACCGCATTCCAACATCGCTTTTTGATGCGACAGCTTCTCTTCCTCTTGCTATCTTTTTCCAGCTCGGCACACCTTCGCCGCAGGTACAGCAGAAAGCATACGCATCAGCGGTAATACTCTTGGTAATAGTTCTGGCTATCAGCATAACCACAAGATTTCTTTCAAGAAAATATACTAAATATATCATTAAATAGGTGAATGAAATGTCAGAAACCCATATTCAAATTGATAATGTGAACGCATATTACAGCGGGCACCCGGCATTAAAGAATATATCTGTTAAAATCCCAAAAAAACAGATAACTGCCATTATTGGTCCCTCTGGCTGCGGTAAATCCACATTGCTCAAATGCATGAACCGTCTCATTGATCTTACAGATGGAATTACCTATTCTGGGAAGATCCTGATAGATAACGAAGATATCTTTGACAGGAAAACAGATATTATAAACATCAGGAAGAAGATGGGGTTGCTTGCCCAGAAACCCACTCCGCTTCCAATGTCGATCTATGAGAATATCGCATACGGGCCAAGGATCCACGGAATAAAAAAGAAAGCTGATCTCGATACTATTGTAGAGAAATATCTCACACTTGTCGGTCTTTGGGAAGAAGTCAAAGATAGATTGAACTCTCCAGCCTCGCAATTATCCGTGGGTCAGCAGCAGAGGCTCTGCCTTGCGCGCGGGCTGGCAGTTGAGCCTGAGATCATCCTGTGCGACGAACCCACTTCTGCACTTGACCCCATATCATCGCAGCATATCGAGCAGCAGCTCCTGAAACTCAAGAACGAATACACCATCGTGATAGTCACGCACAATATCCATCAGGCTATGAGGCTTGCGGATTATGTAATTCATCTCTACCTTGGAGAAATGGTCGAGCACGGTCCGGCTGATGAAGTGTTCGAGAATCCAAAGGATGAAAGGACCCGGGCTTATATCAATGGGACATTCCTTGCTGATGTGAAGATAGACAAAGTGATTGACACGAAAGGGAACCAGTGCCCCTATAATTTTGTATATGCAAAACAGGCGTTGCATTCACTGGAAAAAGGCCAGACCCTGAAGATGATCGTGGATGACCCCACTGCTGTGACCGAAGTGCCAAGAGGCATGGAGGCGGACGGGCATGTCGTTTTGAGCGTGAAACAGAAGAATATAACGGACTGGGAGATAGTTATAAAGAAGAAGGGTTAATGTTATGCCACTCGTTCCTGAAAAGTTATATGATTTATTCAATTGTTACAGGTAAGCTTTGGAACCACAATATTCTACAGAAAGTTTATATATGAACGAGCTGCATTGTTCTATTATCAGTTAGCTTATCAGGTAAGTTATAGAGCATTGGGTTATTCCCCTCTGTTTTTGCTTTTTTAGGTAGATTGATTAAAAATAAACAGAGGTAAAAGATGTTTACAGAACAAGATAGAGAATCTCCTGTTTTGGCAGGCGCTATTCACGATGTCGCAATCGAGAGCATTGCCAGAGAGGGAGATGGTATAGCGCGTATACAGGGTTTTGTGGTTTTTGTGCCGGGCACAAAAGTCGGGGACCATGTAACGATTAAGATCGAGAAGGTCATGCGAAAATTTGCGATTGCAGCCCTTGAAGAGAAGAGTTAGATAAACGGAGATATATACATGAATTACGAAAATAAAGGTGGTTCCAGTGGTGGCGGCTTTAGAGCCACAGGTCCGAGAAATATGCACATGGGTCCGAGAGAGATGCACAAAGCAACCTGTGCTGACTGCAAGCAGGAAACAGAAGTACCTTTCAAGCCATCCGGCGACAGACCTGTATACTGCAAGGATTGCTACCAGAACCATAGACCAAAGAGATTCTAAGTATAGAATAAGACTGATTTTTTTTATATACTGGCACTGATATAACAATATCGATGCCCGCATAACTGTTCTTGTATTGGAGGGGGAATGTTTGCTCCCTTCAATCTTTCTTTTAATAACATAACTATATCCCTTTTCGAAATGATTACATCTTAAGAGGTAAAAATATGATTTTAAAAGAAGATTGTAGCGATTTTGGATATTTAAAGAATGATATTACTGGAATTGGAGAAGGAGAAAGAAGATTTTCGAATATTCCTAATTGTGGGATACATAAAATGTCTCTATGCGGATGTTCTGAAACCTGCTCATATTATAAAAAATAAACCTGAAAATTAGTTTTTCAAAAATCCCTTGCGCTCAAGCCAGTTGACCTGAGGAGGGCTGTATTTCCAGATTATATCAGCTTTATCATTCTGAAAAGACCATGGAACAAGAATAATTACATCCCCTTCACGGATCCATATCCTTTTTTTCATTTTACCTGGAATGCGGGTGAGCCTTACCACGCCATCCATGCACCTTACTCGCAGTTTATTTGCCCCCAAAAGGCTTTCAACAGTCCCCAGGATTTCGTTCGCGCTTTTTTGCGGAATGCGAACTCTGGAAAATTCTTCTGGCTGCTGATTACGGTTTATCGGTCTACTCAATTATACCTCGTGATTCTTGTCATATATGTATAAAGGTCTCAATCATATGTAAAGGTTACTGGTTGTTCGGTATCATGCGAAATTTAATAGCCTGATATTATCGTATGTATACTTACATCAGCTACGGATATCGAATTCAATTTTGGAAATGTTTTAACAATGTGTAATTCAGATGGGTTGCACAAGGTAGGAAAAATATGATCTTCATGTGACAGAGTGTTGTATTGTCATGCTGGCAGTAGCTTTTGCGAGATTACAGCACGGGGTAAAATAAAATCATTCCTCTTTTGCATATCTTAAATAGGGGTGCAAAAAACGTTACCAACGGTTTCAAGGGGGTTTTGGTAACCACCTGAGTTACCAGGTTGACAACCAAAATTATAAATGCCATTAATGTTATACTAATAAATTGGAGAGTAAACCGGGTGATCATCATTTTTGGGCTCATGGAAACCCCATGGCTTAAATGATATAGAAATGCCAAACACAGGTAAAATTGTGTGCGGAATAACTATGGATTTAGTTCCCGCCCGGGCTCGAATCCCTTTTGAACATCCAGGGCTTTGTGATTTCTGTAAGATAATAATATTTTTTGCGCTATCTTTTTCATCGTAACTTAAGGCAATGATTTCTTCTAATTCTAATTGCCACCTTTAAACGAGTGTTTAATCTGCGCTGTCGCAACGACCCCATAGCAAGGGCGCTAGTGAGCAGCTTCAAGCCTCCTGCAAATAGAAAAACGTGACTCTGCGCAGTTCGCAGTGTCGCCCAACTTCCCCAATTCACCGGGCATGCCGTCCCATCAGGGATGCGGCTGGAAGCCGCACCGAAGGCGGCGCGCCTGGGAGTGGGGCGCACGTCTTGGCACATATACAATATAGTCTTCCGCTAAACTTATGAAAAATAAACTACATAAATTGGTGCTCTGAGTCTTGTACGCGGTTTGAAATATCGATCAAAATACTGCGCTGAAGTCAGCATCGGTGTTCTCCTTACTGCAGGTGTTACAGCAGGATAGGGGAAGGGCTGGGTTATTGGCATGGTTGTCAGGGTTTAGAAAATAGTATTCATCCAGACGAATGGAACGCGGATGCCGCGGATTACGCGGATACGCACGGATTTGATGTTTCTATTTCTGAAATTTCCTTTCTTTCATTCGAGAAGATCGCTCTTTTGAAATCTGGTTTTTTACCAAAATTCAACAAAAGCCCGACTTCTTTATTGGTAGCTTTTAGATAATTGATCAACTGAGCCTTGTTTTCGTCCCTTAACCCCTCTGCCGCCTTTATTTCTAAAATTATCATGTCATTCACAATAATATCTGCGAAATAATCTCCAACTACCTGATTTTCATAGTAAACTTTGATATTTTGCTGCTGCAAAACC
>JAHIFK010000331.1 GCA_018900975.1 Methanobacteriota archaeon | reverse complement strand
GCCCAGCGTTCGGTGATCGAAAGAGTGGATGACTGGGTCATCGTAACTTCACAGGTAAGCTCGTTCGGAGGCGCAGCAGCCTCAAATCTTATTTCAATAGGCGCTGATGTGGCTTTTGTTGCTTCAAAGGAGGGCGACCAGGTCAAGATGAGCGCGCGCGCCAGGAAATGCGCCATAAACGCAGGTGTTAATCTTGCGAGGCTGATGGAAGAAATTAGTGTAAAGTATAATGGTACGGGCGGGGGGCATGAGGGTGCAGCAGGTATGGATGTCCAGGGTGACGCCGACCAGATACTTGCAAGCTGCACTGACTATATCAAGAAATCCCTTATGAAACCGTCGTGCCAGAATTAACGATCATCTCGCAAGATGCTGGTTTATCGCAGCGACAAGCGCCTCAACTGAAGCCATCACAATATCTTCATTTGTGGAACGCGCCGAAATCACTCTTCCTTTTTCATCTTCTACACCGATGATGACTTCGGCAAGGGCATCCGAGCCGCCAGATATGGCCTCTATCCTGAAATCGCGCAGTTTGAATTTATAGTCCCCAAGGATACCAGTTACTGCCTTCAGCGCGGCGTCGACTGGACCCACACCAACATTTGCGCCAAGGCGTTCCTTGCCGTTGACAATTGCTTTCACGGTAGCTGTCGGGGTAATGATGTTCCCTGTCATCACAGATACTTCTTTCAACACGATGACTGCTTCGCCCCTTGATGTCGTGCCGATAATTGACTCTGCAATTGCATAAAGGTCGGCATCAGTAACGCGCTTGCCCTTATCGCCTATGTCTTTTATCCGCTTCATTATCTCGTTTAGCTGCTCGTCAGTGGTATGAATGCCCGCGCACTCAAGTGACTGCTTTACCGCATGTTTGCCTGCATGCTTACCCAGTACGATGCGCCTCCTGTGACCAACCATCTCAGGGGTCATCACTCCTGGCTCGAAGGTGTCAGACCTGACAAGCACGCCATGGGTATGAATACCGGATTCGTGTGCAAAAGCGTTCTCGCCAACGATCGGCATGGTTGGAGGCATGCGAACTTCGGTCAATCTTTCTACAAGGCGTGAGGTTTCAACGATGTACTGCGTTTTAATATTTGTTTTAGCGCCGTAAAGCGAGTGCAGGCTCATCACGGTCTCTGCAAGATCCGCGTTCCCTGCGCGCTCACCCAGGCCGTTTATAGTTACCTGCACCTGGCTTGCTCCCGCCTCCACTGATGCAAGGCTGTTTGCGACCGCAAGACCGAAGTCGTTGTGGCAGTGAACGTCTATGGGGATCTTCACATTTTTTGCTATTTCCTCTATCAGTTTATACATAGCAGAAGGCACTATCACGCCAACGGTGTCAGGGACATTGATGATATCGCAGTGAGCTTCCTCAACACCTTTATAAATATTGATAAGATAATCCACATCAGTTCTAGTAGCGTCCATTGCTGAGAACATGCATTTTACGCCGTGGTCTTTAATGTATTCGACCGCATCCACAGCCATTTTATGCACTTCGTCCCTTGTCTTCTTGATGGTCGATATCCTCTGGACATCAGAGGTTGAAACAAATGTATGGATCATGTCCACGCCGCAGTCAAGGCATTTGTCAATGTCGGTTTTTATAACCCTTGAAAGCCCGCATACCTGTAAGCTCAACCCGGCATCAGCTATTCTTTTCACAGATGCTTTCTCCCCGTCAGATGACATGGGAAAGCCTGCTTCGATGATATCCACGCCAAGTTTATCAAGCTGCTGTGCGATGAGGAGTTTTTCATCCGCTGTGAGTGAGACCCCTGGGGTCTGTTCTCCATCGCGAAGCGTGGTATCAAAAATGCTTATTTTCTTGTCCCTGAGCGATTCAATAACGTAAAAGACGATCCCTCGCGTTTATCATATTTATCGTCTCTGAATTCGTTTTAAGGTATAAAGGCTTTTTCTTATACTTTGTTGTGGCACTTTTTGAAATAAGTGCAGGAAACGAAGTTACATATTCTGACTTTGCTCTGGAGCAGATCGCAGTAGATACCATTCCGGGGTACTCGCTCGAACATGTTCCAGTCTATGCCTTCACTTTCGTACACTTCCTGGTCTGGCATGTTTTTCTCATCGAGAAGGTTTATGGAATTGTTATTCATAAACTGTCTGTCAAAGAAGCCCAACATCAGGGAGATATTTGGATGAAGCGAGCTATTCATACGATTATAATACAACCCGTCCCCATATATATACACCGAGAGTTTTATCAGTTTATTTGAGTTTTCAATGAATTTTATGGCATAAATGTGAATGCCAGGGGGAATGGGTGCGGATTTTTCTGGACAGAAGCGGTCTTGGTGCCCTGAGCGATGAATGGACATTTACCATACTTATTAAACTGCCTTTTTTACCTGTATCCATACTCCCGTTTCGCTTTCATTAAATCCCCTATCTTGGTGGAGGTCAGGAGTTCAAAGATGATCAGCAGCAAGAACAATATTAAAAGATTGAACGCCACAGCATTAGCGCCTTTATTGACTGCGATGATAGCGGCTATAAGCGGCGCTGCAACAGTCCCGAGGACACCAGACAGGTGCATGAGCGCCCGCTGTTTGCCCGAAGCCTTCAGATATGAGATATGGTCTATCCGAAGGGTAGGCTCAACCTTCGCAGGCCCGTCGAGGTAATAATGCGTGAACCTGATGCCTGTAAAGGCGCCAGTTAAATAATGCGAAAGAGGGTGCAGGGTGGCCATCAGTACAAGGGCGCTAATGTAGAGCATCCATTCTGAGTCGATAAGGAAAACCATTACAAGGATCGCGATCGTGGCAGCGCCCTCAAGCATATTGCCAAGTGGCACGCCCAGAGTGAACCGCACCCTTTTACTGAACCTTTTTCGGCTGAGTTCTTCCAGATCTTTCAGCATCATGTCATCGTTAATCCTTTCCCTCTTGATGATTTCCACAACTTCACGAAAAACCTTAACGCTGTAATTTGTTTTGAGAGCGTTGATCTTATCTTTTAACTCTTCATGCCTCATTTACCACCATGCTCCAATAACCATTAATGCTCCATTAACCCATATCATGCTCCATTAACTCCCCACAGTTATTACAACATCCCTGCTCTCAAGCACCTTCCCATCGTATATCACCTGGGCGCGGGTCTGGTATTTCATCTCCTTCCCTGCTGCCAGATATGCTTTGAAATCCACTATCCTGAAACCTGAATCTTCTCCAGGCCGCAGCACACCCATATCGTAACTCCCGCTTTCGTTGCTGAACTTTACGTATTGCTTATCAGATGCGTTAATGTTGAAGCGGACAAATGGATGAATGACGGAGTTGCCGCTATTGGAAACTCGTACCATTATCTGTGAGTTCTCCCCGCTTTTTACTGTTACGTCCTGCGGTTTAATATCAAAGGCGGAACTGGCTGCCGGAATATTGTCTTTGGCTAAACATCCCGAAAAAAGGAGAGATACTATTAGGAGCAGAACAACTGCTATTTTAGCTGCCATGTGCCCTCCTTAAGTGTTCACAGTTCCCTGCTACTATCTTCTCAAGTTTTCCGTCACTCGTCTCAAGGATCAGCGCGCCTTCACTATCCACTCCGATGGCTTCGCCGTACATGCTTCGCGCCTGTGTCGTGATCTTTACCCACTCGCCAATAGTTGCAGACATTATTCTCCATTCTTCCATTATTGACGAAAAACCCTCTTTCTGGAATTTCAGGTAAAGAACTTCAAGCTCTAAAAGCAGCCTCTGCACGAACTCAACGCGGTTAATGTCATTCCCAAGTTCATTCTTAAGTGATGTGGAACTGTCCCTGATATCCCCTGGGAATGTTTCCATATCCACGTTGGCATCTATGCCCATGCCAACCACAACATATTGTATCGCGTCAAGTTCAGCCCCGATCTCAGTGAGTATCCCGCAAACCTTTTTACCGTTTATGAGCACATCGTTGGGCCATTTTATTTTTGCGGGAAGTCCATAGCTGCGTATGGTCTTTGCCACGGCCACGCCTGCAAGTAGCGTTAATCTCGGAGCGTGCAGCGGCTGCATCCTGGGTTTGAGCACAACAGAGAGCCAGATTCCCCCTTCAGGAGACAGCCATTTCCGCCCCAACCGTCCGCGCCCTCCGGTCTGTGCTTCAGCTATGACCACAGCCCCTTCTTCTACAGAGCCTGCCATCTCTCGGGCCACTATGTTCGTGCTTTCAGTTTCCTTGAAATAGTGGATGTTCTTTCCTATTAAACTTGTCTTGAGTCCTGCTTTTATTTCTGCCGGAGTAAGTACATCTGGCGACCCTGCAAGCATGTACCCCTCCTTTGTTGATGATTCTATCATATATCCTTCAATATAAGTATCTCAAGTATCTTATCTTTTATTGTACCTTTTTTTCCCCTGACACTCATTTCCTCTCACCGGCGCGAATATAAGTCCCGACTGCAGCGGTTATCGCTGCAACCTTCTTATCTTCCATGCCAAGAGCGGAAGCCAGGGTGACTCCTTTCTCTTTTTCAGATTCGATCACCTTTTCCACATCTGCGATTATGTTGTGATCTTCTATGAAATGCGTGGTCAACTCGCCCCGCTTGAAATATTCGTTGTTCATCACAGCCTTGTGGAAAGGTATGTTTGTAGTCACGCCGACGATGATATATTCGTATAAAGCCCGCTTCATGCGAGGGATAGTCTCGTTCCTGTCCCTTCCCCACACCGTGAGCTTTGAAATAAGTGAATCGTAATAAGGAGTTATGGTATATCCTGTATGCACACCGCTGTCCACCCTGACGCCAGGACCTCCAGGAGAACGGTATCTCCTGATCTTTCCGGGTGATGGCGTAAAGTTGTTCAAAGGGTCTTCTGCATTGATACGGCATTCGATCGCCCAACCTCGCTGCTGGATATCTTCCTGTCTATCGCTCAATTCTTCACCTGACGCCACGGTCAATTGCTCTTTAACAATGGAGATACCTGTCACTACTTCAGTTATCGGATGCTCGACCTGGAGCCTTGTGTTCATCTCAAGAAAATAATAGTCCCCTTTTGAATAAAGGAACTCTATGGTTCCCGCATTAGTATAATCAATATCCCTGGCGGCTTTCACTGCATCAGCGCCCATCCTTTCTCTCAATTCAGGCGTCATCACAGGGGAAGGAGATTCTTCTATCAATTTCTGGTGCCTTCTCTGGATAGAGCATTCGCGTTCGCACAAGTGGATAGTATTGCCGAATGAGTCTGCAAGTATCTGGAATTCGATATGCCGCGGCTCTTCCAGATATTTTTCTATAAAGACCGTAGGGTCCCCGAACGAGGATTTAGCAACCCTCTGAGTTGATTCGATGGTCTGGACAAGCTCCTCTTTTTTGCGTACCACCTTCATGCCGATACCGCCCCCGCCCGACGAAGCTTTCACTATTACCGGATAACCGATCGATTCTGCAATATCAAGCGCTTTATCAAGATCGGAAATTCCTCCATCACTTCCCGGGATGACAGGAAGACCGGCATCTTTCATGGTCTTTTTTGATTCGATCTTGCTCCCCATGCTCCTGATGGCATGACCTGTGGGACCTATGAACGTTATTCCTTCCTTATTGCACCGATCAGCAAAATCAGGGTTCTCGGCAAGGAAACCATACCCTGGATGAATGCCTTCTGAACCAGTTCTATGTGCAATATCCAGGATCTTGTCCATGTTCAGATAACTCTCGCTGGCTGGCGCAG